>JAYVEZ010000479.1:0-4663 GCA_043773645.1 Cytophagales bacterium | reverse complement strand
ATAGCAATTGTTCAATATTAACAAAATCCTAACCAAGGATTTCGAGAATCTGGGTTTTGGGCACAGCCACCTAAACCACCATCGGCTTTTGAAAGATGTCTGATGGAATACAAATCCAGTAGCAAACTCTACAATTCGAGTCAGCTGACATTGCAAATGTCGACCAGCGAAAATTTAGCGAGTTGAAGTATCAATCGAACTCCATTGCTTCCACCTGGAAACATCCACACCTTTCACCACCAACCAAAGGGCAAGGGCTAGTTCTGCCAACAGGCAAGGCATCAGCACGAAGGGGAACAAGGCATTCGCAAGACTCGGTGCAAGAAGCAAAGCAAAACTATTTGTGAGGTAGCACACCCCGGCTACTTGCAAAAATAGTCCCAGTATTTTGGGCAAGAAGCCCGATCTGAAAATCAAATAACCTTCTACGAAGCAAACCATGCCGAAAAAAATGAGGCCCACGCCAAACCCATAACCGTGCAGCTTAATGAACATGTAGGACAGCGATTGGAGTTGTTGCAAATCAAATGATTTGAGGTACGGCGCATCTCCCAGCAAAAATAATGGGATCAGTAGATTGAGTTTGTTGACTACCAAAACAGCCGTTTGAATCATATTAAAAAGAAGATTGAGCAATGCCAGATTCTTGTTTACTGGTCTCAGTAACATATAAAAGATAAGTATCAATGGAATATCACACAATTGCATGACCAGATCGGCGCCAATGCCCAGGCGCCAAAGCAATGGCGACGACATAATATTGAGAGCCGTGGTCACTGCATCGCCCGACACGACCAGCTTGTTGCGGACCAAGAGCTCCCCAAACATACCCGCCACGATGATGACCAGGTAGATTACACCCCCTATCCTCGCATACCTCATTGGTGAAAATTCCCGGGAATTGGTCATGGTCATGTATGATAATTTAGTGCATGACGAAGATCAGCTTAATATGTTACAAATCGAAGAAACCCGGGCTTTCCAGGCTAAACCAGGCTACACTGTACTCGATTAATCCCTCATTCAGCAAAGGAGTCCTTCATAGCACTCTGCTTTATATTTGTCCCGTAAACTGCAATGCAAATCACTGACAAATATTAACTTAGCTTCGAAATCTTATCAAACCCCCAATTGTATGAATGCAAAAAGAATTTATGTAGCCTTTTTATGGATGGCCTCCGCATTGATTCTGCCGTCCTGCAACAAGCCGGAAGCCCCTGCCGAGGCGATGTCTCCATCGACCGATCACATCAACATGATGGTCAAAGACTGGGAGCGCGCCAGGAAATTCACCATGGCGTATCTTGATTCTTCCAATGACCAGTCTGTCGCGTTTAAGTCATCAAAACAAACACCGCGTACCTTTGGAGAACAGCTGTTACACCTTTCCGAAGTGAATTATGCCTTGGGAATGGCTGGCACTGGAAAACCCACTGAAATGGGATTTGGCAAACTTGAAAAAAATGATCAGATCAAATCCAAGGCGGACCTTACCCAAGCCGTAATGGCCAGCTATGACTATGTAATTGCCGGTCTGAAAGAAATGAATGACAAACAGCTGATGGACACTTGCTCTATACAGCTCGGCCCGAATTTTAAACCGACAATGACCAAAGGAGAGATGATCAACAAACTTTTTGAACATCAGACACACCATCGCGGCCAAGCCACACAATATTTGCGCGCTCAAGGTTTGACACCACCACAAGAAATGCTTTTTTAGTATGTAACCAGGTGGCTTTAGACTGTAACCGGTAATTTTAATTATACTCTCAGACTATCACAAGATTACAACCCCGGCAATGTCGGGGTTTTCTTTTTTGCCATTCTCCCGACCTTACCCATTTGGTAGCTGCATCGCTCAGGTGCAATTTGGCCCTTTGCGATCTTGTGGTACCGAATACGCTTACTGACCATTTATTTCTTTAATCACTCACCGGGCTTCTTGAATAGTCTGTTTGCAGGCACACCGGCCGTTTATCCGAACGACAGTTCTGGATCGATGCATCAGCACGGCTCTATCAGGTAGTTTAAAGGAAATCTTTTTCAACAGTGTGCCGGCCATGCTACGGTTGTCCTTTTATGACGCCTGCTTGACCTATGACCCCGTCGCACAGGCCCCCACCTTTGTATCATCAAAGGGAAAATAAAATTTACTCAACCAAAAAAAATCAAAATGAAAAATTCAAACGCATACTATCACATCCTGCGCACAGTCGCGGTGCTGCAGATTCTTTCTCTTGCTGCCTGCAAGGAAGAAGCCTTCAGCCCAATGCAAACCCGGGAATTCAGCATTCCTTCAGTCTTAACAGGAGCCACGTACAATATCAAAGTTGGACTTCCCTCCCATTTCGACGCATCCACAGGTGGGTACGCGGCCATTTATGTGCTTGACGGCGAAGAAAACTTTGCTCTCGTGGCCAACCAATGCCAGGAGATAAGCAATGCCCGCGAAACCCAAAACGTGCTTGTGGTGAGCATCGGTTATGGCAGAGACCGTAACATGGATTACACGCCAACAGCAACAGGCATGGGTACAACTGGCGGCGCACCAGAGTTTCTGAACTTCATCAAGAATGAGCTGATCCCCAAAATGGAACAGGACTTCGGCGCAGCCACTACCCGGGAGAGCCGCACAGTTCTGGGGCACTCTTTCGGCGGCTTGTTCGCCACCTACGCGTTTGCTCACGACAACGACTTGTTCGGAAACTACATCATGCTGAGTCCTTCTATCTGGTACGACAATGAAGTTGTATTGAAATACGAGTCACAGAACCGGGCCGTCAACAAAGACCAGCGCCAACTGGTATATCTGGGCCAGGGTGAAATGGAAAACGCTGGCAGGATGCAAGCGCCATTCGAAGCATTCTATGAAATCATCGGCAAGAATTATTCCGATGTCCGCCTCACCAAAAACCTGGAAAAACAACTGGATCACGTGGGGTCAAAGAATCCCAACATCCGCAAAGGACTCAATTTCTACTTCCAAAACCGATAGCCAACTTCTAACTCTTAAAACAAACTCCATCATGAAAACACTTACCATTATATCGTTCCTTCTTTTTTTGACTTGTACGATTGGATTTGCCCAACCAACGAGTCTGGGAAAATACCCCGCACGAACCTTGACAGTTGAACCCGGGATAGGTATCCACACCAACTTCGGCACGGACTTGCTCCTTTCGACCTTGGTCCAGTGGACCCCCGAACCTCACGTGAGTTTTGCTTCGCACTCATCATTTAATATCAACAACATTACTCAGCGGGAGTTCAACAACATAAAGACCAACTACAACTACTCACTCAATCAAAAGTTCGGGGTGGGAACCACTTTATATGCCAAAAGAAGTTCGCATTCGTTTTTCCTCATGGCCGGTGCGAAATACACAGCGTATAAAGAGACCCTTCACAACCCCGATTTTGTACCTGTGAGCAGTGCCATCAGCTCATGGAGTCCCGACTATGGCATGATGTACAGCCTGAAGAAGGGATGGAAGAAATATTTCTTCACCTTCCGCATGTACCTGCCACTTTACCCCTGGCCGATGAAAGGTTCCGACATCAACTACTCGGACAGCAACATGAATAATGTCGCATTGGAATTCGGAGTTGGCATCAAACTTAAATAGACACAACCATGAAATTATATTGGACTATGCCAAACGGTTTAAAGATATTTTATGGACACGAGCTCCTCATGTACCGGGCAACAATGGCCGCTGGAAACCGGCGGTCAGCCTGGAGGCACCTGGAGCGAGCGCATATTCTTGGACAAGCCTGGCCTCGTGAACACAACTACGTGCATTGGCTTATGCTGTTGTACGGATTCAAGATCAAAAGCAAACGTGAAATCATCGGACAGATTCCGCGGCTTTTGCTGGGTGGAATCAAATCATGGGTCGGAGTCATTCCCCTTGGCAATACTGGGGGCGCAGATGTTCCAGGTTTGAAACCGATGGAGATACCGAATGATTTACAATCGATGCTGAGCACCTTCAAAAACAATTAGACATGAGAAAAAGAAAAATAGTCTTTATAATCCCGCCCACCGTAGAATTGCTTGACCTCGCCGGACCCGTCCAGGTATTTGTGGAAGCAAGGTTCTATGGATTCGACATAGACATTGAGTTCTATATCTACTCCAAGAACGTCATCAGTACATCCGGGCTCACGTTTGGAAAGTTGCGTGACTATTCCAAGGCCAGATTGAAACAGGGCGACTATGTCTTCATTCCAGGCATGGACCACCGGTATATCAACAGCCCGAAGTTCAAAGCAGAGAAAAAATTCTTTCGCTGGATCAAGTCCAACGCCGAAAAGAAAGTTTTCATCTGTTCTGTCTGCAACGGTGCCTTTGTTCTTGGCAACGCAGGCCTATTGAAGAATCGTAGATGTACAACCCACTGGAGAAGAGTTTCCCAGTTGCAGCAAGAATTCCCAACGGCCAATGTAGTGGATGATGTCCTGTTTGTGAAGACGGACAACATCTACAGCAGTGGTGGCATCAGCGCCGGCATTGACCTCGCCCTGGATGTCATTACGGATCTCAAAGGGCCACAATTTACACAAGTCATCACCCGAGGGTTGGTCATCTACCACAGGACAACTCCTCTGCAGGGTGAGAGAAGTGTATTCCTTGAATACAGGAATCATATCAATCCTG
>JAYVEZ010000478.1:0-2807 GCA_043773645.1 Cytophagales bacterium | reverse complement strand
GCTCCAAATTCAATTCCATAGACCTGACCATTGATCCCATTTTGCTTCAGGGTGATCTTTCGATAATTGTTCAGCTTCCCGGTAGTATCATTGAGATGAAATAGCTCAACCAAGTTATTGCTGGGCGACAATGACAAGGCTACGGCCAGTGTATTTTTCGGACCGAGTTTCATATAGCCTTCACCATTGGCTTGGTTGCTAAAACTATGATCCGTGCCAATGGCAGTGAGTACCGGATCGCCAATGCCTGCCGATGAGACAGGATATACCCGGAAAGTATTATTGCCCAGTTCGTGAATAATTAACCACTTGCCGCTGGCCGTGATTCGTTCAGTACCCTTGCTGAAAAGGACCTGGTTCTGTATGACCACTGCACCGAGACCACCGTTTTGTTTCAGATCAAAGAGTGAATACTTCACTGTATTGCCTGATGTTCCATTGATCGCCTCATTGGTGAAGATGTAGAAAAGGGTTTCATCACCTTGTACCGGTACGATGATCGCAGATTGTGATGCCAATGGATCACCGCCAATGCCGGTGGCTATCGTTATATCCTTCTTGTTGAAGACCTTGTCGCCATCCGTATAGAATATTGTCTTGCCATTGCGATCGCAGATAATGGCACAGCCTTCAGGAGCATCCATGGCGCTGTTGCTAAGCGCTTTGGGCGGGTTGGGAATGGTATTAAAATCAATCCCGGCATTTTTTCCGAAGTACCAGATGTTGGCACGTTGATCCTGTAGTTTGTACTCCTTTACGTTTACACCGGCGTATGCAGAGCAGCCCGAAGCGTCAGCCACCACAACATAATAATAACCCGCTGAATCGGGGGTGAGGATTGGACCGAGGTCACCGTTGGACCACGTGTACGAAGTTGGTGTGCCTCCCTGGACAGCCACTTTTACAGAAAATGCTTTGGGCGAGGAAGTTCCCCGGGGCGGTGGAAATTCACTTCGACAGGCAGTCGTGTCTTGTACCAGGTTAAGTTTGAGTGCAAAGGTTGTAATCGTCACCGGCTGCGTTGCGGTTTGGCTTTGTCCTTGATAGAATGCCGTGAGCTTGACACTGAAAGTTTGTGCTTGACCGTACTTGTGAACAGGGCTCCAGTCATTGGAACCTTTGGTGTCTCCGAAATTCCACAGTACACTGTCAGCACCAGGCTGGATGTTTGGGAAGAAGGTGGTGTTGTTATTCTGGCAAGTTCCAATGGAGGTAAAGCTGACGGTGAGCGTGACCTTTGTCTTTGGTGAGAAGGATGGAAATTGTGTACCCGCGAAACCAATTGCAGTAAGTTGCGCCGTCTTATAATTAACTTGTGATGCGATGGTATCTGGCTTAGAAATTTTTCCGAGCAATATAGGACCGCCAGACACCGTCTGATATAAGTGATAGATGTTGCTGTCGGGGGCCATTTGCACACCAAAACTCCGGAAGACCGGTCCGGGCAAAACAGAAGTGAGTGTGGTGGCAGGATTTACATAGTCGTATTGTAAAAGATTGGCAGCAATTCCGGGTTCACCATATCGCGAGAGATAGAGATAGTCACCTTTCAGTGACCACTCTATATCATATATCGATTGACTGGTTGCAGTAGGCAATCCTGAATTGTAGATGTAGCGGTCCAGGGCGAGTGTACCGGTGGCAGGATTCAAATCGAGGATGGCGGCATCGGTACTTGGATCCTGGGATGATACGGCAATTTTCTTTTTTCCGGCATGGTAGGAAAAATTTGCAGCCGTGGTGGGCAGTGTTAACCCTGAGAAAGTAGTGGTGGTAAAAGTGCCGGTGTAGCTCGCCGCGTTGATCAGGGTAGTAGAAAAATTTTGTGAACTGACAGCCTGTGTGATTAACCAATAATCCGTGCCGTTGCTGTGCGGTACGAGGATCATGCCTTCTGATCGACCCGAAAGTCCGGTGGGTTGGTTGGTGGATTCAAGATCGCCGAGCGGCGGGGCAGGAAATCCTGACGTTCCAAACAGGCTCATGTTCACCACACTGACACTGATGGTTCCGCCTGTAGTAAAATTTGCTGTGTTGGTAAAAATAAAATACTTGTTGGCATTACCGGGCACTGGACAAATGGCAACGGGCTGATTGGCAGTGGCATTGCCTGTCAATCCAAGTCCTGCCGGCATACGCAAATGATTGGCATCGTAGACAAATTGGCCATCGGTATAGAATAAAAGATTGGCATTGGCAGGATCGGAAGCGGTGGCACTCCCTCCGGTTCCCATCGGAATTGCTTTTGATACAAGTGCTGGCTTCGCAGAAGTCCGGTTAAATCGGATGGCCTGCGTAGAACTGCCAAAATACCAGTTATATCGTTCGAGGCTTTGCGAAAAACCCGCCGTGGTAATCAGACCCAAACAAAAGAAAAGGAGAAGCTTACGCATTCGTGAAGTGTCCATCATCTGCGCCATCACACAACCTGCTGTTTCATTCAAACATTTGCAATTTTAAAACGACCAAACTCCACTAAAGTATATATTTTGACGGAATTTGTCGTTAATTAATCAGACGGAAGTTACTTTCATAAGACAGCCAAATAGATTTACTTTGCTCAGATGAGGCGATTGAATTACCCCAAGCTGGTGTACCGGGCCGTCCCGATACTGTGTGGATGGATGCTGGCGGCGACACTTTCGGTAACTGCACAAGACCCTCAGTTTTCACAATTTTATGCTGCGCCGCTCTATTTAAATCCTGCCTTTGCAGGTTCTACCCAGCAAGGTCGGGTGGGTATGAATTACCGCAACCAATGGCCCGCCATCGATGCGAACTTCACAACCATTTCGGCATACGGCGAT
>JAYVEZ010000477.1:0-2245 GCA_043773645.1 Cytophagales bacterium | reverse complement strand
CCCGTCGCTATAGGCGCATTTGCAGCTGGACTCCTTGCCGACTTCCTCAGAACTACTTACCTGAACACCAACCCTTCGATGATGTGGTTTGTCACCGCAGGCGTTGGATTAGGTTCAACCGTCCTGATGATTATTTACAACTTTGTTTTTGTTCAACAAACTGTGAAAGAATAGAAATTGAAATTTTTACATTCTATGGAGGATAAATCGTTTAAGCCCTATATCGCACCGGAAGAATCGGTGAAAGAGTTTACAGTAAAATCGGTTGGTTTTGGGGTGGTGTTTGGAATCTTGTTCGGCTGCTCGACGGTTTATCTTGCCTTGAAGGCAGGCCTGACCGTTTCTGCATCCATCCCCATCGCCGTAATTGCCATTACGCTGGGTCGAAAATTTCTGAAGACGACTATTCTTGAAAATAATATCATTCAGACCACGGGCTCTGCTGGTGAATCCATCGCAGCCGGGGTTGTCTTTACCCTCCCTGGTTTTTTGTTTTTATCTCCCGGGCTGGATGGCAAAAGCGTGGGGGAAGGTTACTTTAACTACCTGACTATTTTGATCCTGGCCGCCTTTGGCGGAATGTTGGGGACGCTGATGATGATCCCGTTAAGAAGGTCGTTGATTGTTAAAGAGCATGGCGTTCTTCCGTACCCCGAAGGAACGGCGTGTGCATCGGTTTTGCAGGCAGGAGAGAAGGGTGGAGTTTTCGCCAGGACGGCCTTTATGGGAATGGGTATTGCGCTGGGGTATGCAGTACTTCAAAAAGTTTTTCATGTCATTGCCGAGACGCCCGCTTATGTTACCGGTCAGCTCAACAAGTTTTGGCCTGCGGCAGCAACGCGGGCGGACATTACACCGGAATATTTAGGGGTAGGCTACATAATAGGGCCCCGGATCGCCGGCGTATTGGTGGCGGGGTCGGTCCTGGCCTGGTGGGCTATGATTCCGTTACTTACCACCTTGGTTCCACCCGATACCATTGCCTTACAGTTAGTAAAACTTGGATACTTAACCGATATGAATGCCTCAGGGGGCCCTGGCAGTTGGGATCCATCGAATCATTCCTTTGGAAGTTATGCGGATGCCATTTACAGGGCCTATATCCGGCAGATCGGAGCCGGTGCCGTTGCAGCCGGAGGATTGATTACGTTGGTCAAAACGATTCCCACCATCATCAGTTCGTTTCGGGAAAGCATTGCTTCACTGAAAGAGAAAGGCGAAGGAGGGATTCTGCGAACCGACCGTGATCTTTCTTTTAAAGTGGTCATTGTTGGAAGCATTGTACTGGTAGCCCTCATGACAGTCCTGCCAGGAATTCCAGGAGACAATATTATTCAGAAGCTCTTGATCGGAGTCTTGATCATTGTTTTTGGGTTTTTCTTCGTCACGGTGGCGAGTCGGATAGTTGGTCTTGTAGGCTCCAGCAATAGTCCAATCTCAGGAATGACTATTGCAACGTTGATGGGGACATGTTTGATTTTTACTGCCGTCGGGTGGAGCGGGAAGTTATATGAACCGCTTGCTTTGGTCGTCGGCGGGATGATTTGTATCGCGGCGGCGAATGCGGGTGGAACGTCCCAGGATTTGAAAACCGGATACATTGTAGGCGCAACGCCCTACTATCAGCAGCTCGCCTTATTTATCGGGGCTATCGTATCTTCGATCGCCATCGGTATCGTCGTGAAAGTCCTGGACACGCCTACACAGCAGGAGATATCACAAGGAGTTATTCATGCCATTGGTGGCGACCGTTTTTCTGCTCCCCAGGCTACACTCATGGCAACGTTAGCACGAGGAATACTATCGTTTAATCTGGATTGGCAATTTGTGATGGTGGGCGCCTTCATCGCAGTGATGATCGAGCTATGCGGCATCAAGGCCCTGGCATTTGCCATTGGACTTTATCTTCCTTTGTCCACAACACTCCCCATTTTTATAGGAGGTGCCATAAAAGGTTATGTCGATTGGAGATCAGAACGAAAGAAGGAACCCAAGGACGAAGAGTTAGGGAGAGGAAGCCTCTTTGCAACCGGTTTGATTGCCGGAGGGGCGTTGGCAGGAGTAGTAGTGGCCTTGCTTTCCGTAAACGATAAGGTATTTGAATCACTGAAGAAAATCACGGCGGAACATCGCCTTAACGAATGGCTGGGTGCAACAGGATATTCCATATTGGGGGTAGTATTTTTTGCAGCAATGGCCACGATGCTTTACCGAATGGCTATTAAGAAGTAGGCAGTAGGCAGGG
>JAYVEZ010000476.1:0-4858 GCA_043773645.1 Cytophagales bacterium | reverse complement strand
TGGCATCATTGCCCTGAGCCGCAAATGCATCGGTGGTGTAAAATGCACGCGTTTCGTTGTAGCGACCAATGCCAAGTGTCGCATCTGCATCCTTCATCAAATTCGTCACTTGACGATCCAGTTTATCCGGATCGAGCAAATTTGAGCTGTCTCCCAGATCAAGACTGGATACGCTCAAATCAAGCCACAAGATTGGTTGATGCCTGTTCACCGGAAAAGTTGCCAACATGGGGTGAGACATTGTCCACTGGGAGAACTTTTCATTCAAGGGACACGCTTCCAAACCACATGCGTGCCGAAAGGAGTAATGTGCCAAATCAGGGTGGATACTTCTCAATTTTTCAAGCAACTCCCATGCTTGAGAGTCGCTGATTTGAAGGTATATGTTCTCGGGATGCTCTATGCGATTCAGTTCCGAGCACGTAACACTGATAATCAAACGGGCAGTCACCAACGCAAACAAAGCGGAAAGTTCGTCTTCATGGAGGGGAAATGATTGATGAAAGCCCTTCACCACATGACAGGCCGCCTCCAGAGGATCTGGTTTGTTCATGGCCACATAGCCGATAGCGATTGCCAGCTCGTTCACAGTGTGTGTGTACACCACATCGCCAAAGTCAATAACACCCGGCACGTACGGATCCTTTAGGTCAACGCTCACCAATACGTTGTAGTCGTTGGCATCATTGTAGTTTACGCTCATGCGGAGACGCGGAAATGCAGGGAGTGCGCGCTGCTCGAATAGTTGAAAAAAATATTCTAAAAGCTCTAGCTTCCTTCCACTAAACTTATTCAGGTGTGGTCTTATCCACCCGGTTTGTGAAGGATCCCACTTCATAAATCGGTGTGCACTCGGCTGATCAAAATCTGCAAGTCGCTGGCATAATTCGCCACACATTTCGCCCAGACGATTTAGCAATGATTCGCTGTGTGGATTTACTTTTGCCAATACCCGTCCATCGACCCAGGTGAGCAATCGTACGAAGCGCTGTCGCCCTTGTTCGTCTGTCACATCGAGAATAGCTTCGCCATGAAGCGATGGTACCAGCGAAGAGCATTCCAGCTTTGATTTTTTTCCGGAGAGGTGCTTGATGACCTCGTTTTGCAGAACTAGATTCTCCCTCCGTTCATTGACATTTGCAATTTTCAGAACATAGGATTGTTTGGGGGATATAAGGCGATAATTGTGGTCCAATTCGCCGGGCAACAGATCCGCGACTACATTGAGACCGTATTGGGTTCTTACAAAGTCGACTATGTCTTCGGTTGTGAATTTCATGGTACAAGGCGCGCGGAAGATAGGTAAATCATTAAAAATATGACAACACCCAAGAGAGCGCTTCCATTGTGAACGATGCCCTGCTCGCGCCTGACCCCTGCCCCGAAACATGAAACAAATTGGCATGGTTTTTCCTATATTCCGGATTTACAACCCCCCACCCAACCAACAATGATGAAGTCTACAACCCAACTGAAATTCAATAGAATTCCTTTTCTTTTTTTTGTCTTCTTCGCCATCATTCAAGGCTCTGCCATGTTGGCCAATGCCCAAGCCATTGACACAACATCCATGTATCGGATCACCCATGGCTTGCATGATGGAAAGTCACTCGCGCTGCACTATGATGGCACCAATAACCGGCCCGTCTTAAGGCCTACTGCAGAGCAACCCACACAGTTTTGGAAATTCAAAAAAGACAAATACGGCAATTACCGACTAGTTAATTTCCGTCAGGGAAACGGTTTTTCGCTGGAAGTTGTAAATGATGTAAACAAGGACAAGCTCATCTTGGGCGCTACCAGAGACCTGGCAAGTCAGGCCTGGAGAATCAGTACCAACCCGAATGGTACTTACCGAATTACTTGCTTGTGGTTGGGTACCGACAAAG
Source organism: Cytophagales bacterium (assembly GCA_043773645.1). Classification (GTDB taxonomy): domain Bacteria; phylum Bacteroidota; class Bacteroidia; order Cytophagales; family Cyclobacteriaceae; genus ELB16-189. The sequence goes on along the minus strand of JAYVEZ010000476.1, from coordinate 2,969 downwards.
CGCTGGACGTTTTGCAGGCCAGCGCGGAGACAAACGAATTGTTCATGAACGCCACCGAAAAAGTTAATCCACAGATGTGGAAATTGATTAAGCTGCCAAAACCCATGGAGCAGGGTGTTGCTCCTGCTCCTGTCCCTGTGATTCCCGACTTTCCGGTGACTTTTAGTGTTGATACAACCTCGTTTTATCGACTCAGCACACAATGGCTTGGAGAAGGAAAGTCGTTGGGCGTGGTATCAGGTTCTGATCAACAACTCCAGCTTATGGAAAAGCAGGAAGATCAATCACAATTATGGAAGTTGAGACTGGCCCCAAACGGGTATTATCAATTGGTGAATATGAAGTACCCGGGCAAATGCCTGGATATTATCAATGATTCAAAGGCAAATAACAAATTGACGTTGACCAGCATCAACAACTATTCAGGTCAGTATTGGAAACTTAGTCCTTCGACGGATGGACTTTTTGTTCGACTCACTTCCCTGTGGCAGGGCGATGGCAAATCACTGGATATCCTCAACGATGGATCGAACAAGGAATTAATCATGAATGCTTCGGGAAGTTATTCAGGGCAATGGTGGAAGCTTGGTAAGCAAGAACGGCTCCAGCCCTCCCCCCCAATTGTTAAATCACCCGTTGTGGCTGGTTTCAAGAGCAAAATGCAAGCCGGCGAAAAGTTACTTCCCGGTATGGAATTGCGCTCGCCTCAAGGTCATTATACTTTCATTCAACAAAAGGACGGGAACCTGGTATTGTACAACAAGAACAAAGAAGCCATATGGGCATCGGATACCTATGGCAAAGATGTGCAGCATTGCATCATGCAAGACGATGGCAATTTGGTACAATACTTACCCGATCACGTCGCTGCCTGGGCACCCGGTACTGATGGGAATGCCGGTGCGTACCTGGTGGTACAAGACGATGGCAATGTGGTGATCTATGGAAAGGACAATCAGGCATTGTGGTCAACCAATACGGTGGGACGCTGAGTTGAGTAGTTTTGCAAAATAGGATTCCAACCTTCAAGAAAAGCCTTCTTGCAGTCTATTCAAATCCTTAAATTGAACCATGCTAGCTAAACTGATCGCAGCAGGAATCTCATTAATCCTGCTCTCTCCCATTTCCATTTTTGCACAACAACCGCCCTCCTCCCTCGAGGCTTCTTACCAAAAGTACCGGTCGATGAAGGAAGAAACCCGGTACAAGTTGGATTGGATATCGCTCGGCCCCACGGTAAATGCTGCGCGCGCTGATGTCGTACAGGTTGATGCCACGCACCCGGGAACGATGTACGTTGGCTTTGGATCGGGTGGATTGTGGAAGACCACGAACCACGGCGTGAACTGGAACTCAATCTTTGAAGAACAGTCTTCAATAGGAATTGGAGACGTTGAACTGGCCCCGTCAGATCCCAACATCATTTACCTTGCCACGGGTGAAAACCTGAAGAAGCCCAGAAATTTTACGCTGCCGGGTACAGGTATGTATCGATCCGATGATGCCGGTGCGACGTGGAAGCACATCGGGCTTGAAGATTCCTGGTCAATCGCTGAGATTGCAATTCATCCGACGAACCCAGACATCGTTTTCGCTGCAGTCCTCGGCCATCTGTGGTCTAAGAATAAGAACAGAGGGCTGTTCAGAACCTTGGATGGTGGCAAAACCTGGGAACATGTATTATATAAGGATGACGTGACCGGTGCGAATGACATCGTCATCTCTCCTTCCAATCCTAAAACGATGTACACCTCCCTCTGGGAAGTTTTTCCGGGCGTTAGCGGAAAGAATAGTGGTGTGTACAGAAGCATTGATGGTGGAACAACCTGGACTTCATGCACAAACGGGTTGCCCTCCGGCACAAAGATCGGGCGGATCGGCCTTTCCGTTTCGTTTACAAATGCATCGAAAGCGTATGCCCTGATTGACAACCTCAACAATCCCAGGGATCAGGCTGCTGAACTTTACAAAACGAGTGATGGTGGCTTGAACTGGATGAAAACCCACGCAGGACCATTCAAGATATTCCCGGGTATTGGCTGGTATTTTACGGACGTATACGTAAACCCCCAGGATGATGAAGAAGTATTTTGCCTGGGCGTGCGACTGGCACACAGTGTGGACGGGGGAAAAACATTCTCCTTTGTTGGCGGGAAGGTTACACACATGACCCAAAGCCTTGCTCAAGGGCTTCATTTAGACCAATGTGAATTGTGGATTGATCCCATTCATCCAAACCACCTGGCATTGGGTAATGACGGTGGATTTTATGTTAGCTATGACAAGGGACTATCGTGGGTTCACTACAACAATATTCCTGCAGGAGAATTTTATGACATCACCATTGATCAATCCAGTTATACCATTTATGGCGGAACACAGGATGACGCCACTGTGTACGGCCCTCCCAAGGAATTGAATACTAATTTTCCGGATCCCTGGAAATATGTCTGGATCGATCCGTGGGATGGTGGCGATGGATGTGTAACCCAAATTGATCCGCAGGACAACTCCATCGTGTATTATAGTATGCAACATGGCGATGCAGTGCGGCTTGACAAAAGCAGAGACACAGCCATCTCTATAAGACCAACGCTTCCAAAAGAAGTAAAGGATACACTTTTGTTCAACTATATCACCCCTTACTTCATATCACCACATCAAAGCAAGACACTTTACCATGGAGGTAACTACATCTTCAAGAGTACCGATCGAGGCAATACATGGAAAGTGATAAGTCCCAATCTTTCGGTTTCGTCCCTAAAAGACAAGAAGTCGTTCGCAACCGGAGCGCTGGTTGAATCCCTGAAGGTAAAAGGATTGCTGTACGCAGGCACGGACAAAGGTGCGTTCTGGGTTTCCAAAAATGATGGAGTTGCGTGGGAAGAAAATTCATCAGGCCTTGCGAATAATTACATCCGAAGCATCTGTCCTTCACAGTTCGCCGCATCCCGCGTTTATCTCGCCAT
>JAYVEZ010000475.1:0-3561 GCA_043773645.1 Cytophagales bacterium | reverse complement strand
ACGGCTACCACCGGAGCCATCCTTCAGATGATCTCCCACGGACTGATGACTGCTCTCTTCTTTGCTTTGATTGGCATGATTTACGGTCGTACACACACCCGCTTGATCAATGAAATGGGTGGACTGATGAAGGTCATTCCATTTCTTTCGGTGGTATATGTCATTGCAGGGCTGGCTTCTCTGGGGTTGCCCGGGTTGAGTGGCTTTGTAGCGGAGATGACAATTTTTGTAGGATCTTTCCAGCACACCGATACTTTCCACCGTGTGGCCACGATCATTGCCTGCTCCTCCATCGTCATTACGGCGGTGTATATACTCAGGGTGGTAGGAACGCTATTGCTAGGTCCCATTACTAACAATCACTACCTCGAACTTAAAGACGCGCAGTGGTTTGAAAAAGTAAGCACCATCACACTGGTAACTTCCATTGCCATCATTGGTTTGACACCTTTCTGGATATCAACCCTGATCCATGAGCCTCTGGCGCAAATGATTCAACACCTTATTCCCTAACCAATGAACTGGCACACACTTTCCGTCATGCGCCTTGAAATTCTGTTGACCCTGATGGTCTTATATCAACTCGTTGCCGATTTATCGGAGAAGGAGAATAAACGCCGGGTTGTGAATGCCACCATTATCTTTTTTGGAATAATTACCATCATTGGATTCCTTCCTTCGGAAAGCTCCAACCTCTTTGGAAGCATGTACATCAGCGATACCCTGCGGGTCTTATTGAAAAATGTATTGAATGTATCGACCTCAATCATTTTGCTTCAATCAGCAGGCTGGCTTGGAAAGGAAGAGAACCATTCAAAGACAGGTCCTTTTTATCTGTTGATATTCTCTACCCTCATGGGCATGTACTTCATGATCTCGGCGGGAGATTTTCTAATGCTCTATCTCGGACTGGAATTGGCCACGCTGCCATTGACCATATTGGCTGCCTTTGATAAGAAACTCCGTCGTTCCGCAGAAGCGGGGATCAAATTATTAATGTCGTCAGCAGTTTCTTCTGCTGTATTGCTATTTGGTGTCTCGCTGATGTATGGAATTTATGGCACCCTGCACTTTTCTGAAATGGCCCTCTTGCGTGACACAAGCACCTTGTCTATGCTGGCACTTGTGTTTTTTATTGCTGGTCTGGGGTTCAAGCTTTCACTGGTCCCTTTCCACCTTTGGACGGCAGACGTTTATGAGGGTTCACCCCTCCCTGTTACCTCATATTTCTCGGTAGTCTCAAAAGGAGCGGCACTATTTACTTTGATGTTGGTGCTGTACCGCGTGTTTGGTGATCAGCCCCGCGTTTGGTCGTTGACTGCCTATTTCCTGTCAATCACCACCATGGTCGTGGGTAACCTATTTGCCTTGAGGCAAAAGAATTTGAAACGATTCCTGGCGTTCTCATCCATCACGCAGGCTGGATTCATGATGCTAGGATTTGTGAACAGCGATGCACTGGGGATGAACACCATCATCTATTTCATGCTCATCTACTCTTTATCCAACCTCGCGGTGTTTGGCGTGTTGTCCATTGTCGTCAATGCCACAGGGAAGGAGAACATGGATGACTTCAATGGTTTCTATGTCACCAACCCAAGGCTGAGCCTGGTACTGTTGCTTGCGTTGTTTTCCCTGGCGGGTATTCCTCCCGTGGCCGGTTTCTTTGGCAAGTTCTTTTTGTTCACAGCCGCAGCGGCCAAGGGCATGTACATACTTGTTTTTATCGCGGTATTGAATGCAACAGTATCACTTTACTACTATTTGTTGGTAGTGAAGGCAATGTTCATCAACAAGAATGAATCTCCCATACCGCATTTGGCCGTTTCCGGTTACGAAAAGGTTGCCCTCTCCATTTGCTTTACTGGGATTGTAATGATTGGCTTTTTGAGCATCGTGTATGAATATGTTCAAAAAGTGGTGGGATAATGGGGTCGTTGATTGTTCCTGATGGTGTTATGACAAAAGTCATGGTAAACTCAGGATGTTTAGGTTAGATTAAAAGATTGTTTAGAATATTTCACAGCACCATATGACTAAAATTATCGAACACCTGGAAGAAGCAACGATTCGCTTCGCCGGTGACTCTGGAGACGGAATGCAACTGGTGGGCAGTCAGTTTTCGGAAACATCCGGTTTTGCCGGCAATGAAGTCAATACGTTTCCTGACTATCCATCTGAGATTCGTGCCCCAGAAGGTACGCTTTACGGGGTAAGCGCTTTCCAAATTCATTTTGGAAAAGAACACATCCATACCTCCGGTGACCATATCGATGTGTTGGTGGCGATGAATGCCGCTTCTCTGAAAGTCAATATGGCCAACCTCAAGCCGGGTGGTGTCATCATAGCGAATACAGAAGGTTTTGACGAACGCAGCCTGACACTTGCCAAATACAGCTCAAACCCGCTTGAAGACGAAAGCCTCAGCAGCTATCAACTGCACGCCATTGACATGACCAAGGAGATCAAGAGTGAAGTGAGGGATCTCAATCTCCCTGCTAAAATCATATCCAAGACAAAAAACATCTTTGCGCTTGGAATCACTTACTGGCTGTTCAACCGTCCCCTCGAGCCAACGGTAAATTGGATCAACAAGAAATTCAAAGGAAAAGACGATGTCATCCTTGCCAACATTCATGTGCTCCGGGCTGGATGGAATTACGCTGAGAAAAATGTGGGATTTAAGATGCAGTATGTGGTGGACCGCTCCACGCTTCCTCCAGGTCGCTATCGAAGCATTACGGGCAATGAAGCTGTCGCGCTGGGGCTGGTCGTGGCAGCGCGCAAAGCAAATCTGCCATTGTTCCTGGGTTCGTACCCAATCACGCCGGCAACAGATATCCTGCACGCCATTTCCGGGTATAAAAAATATGGAGTAAAGCATTTACAGGCTGAAGATGAGATCGCTGGAATTTGCAGTGCCATCGGTGCGGCGTTTGGCGGAAGTCTTGCAGCCACCACGACGAGTGGACCTGGGCTCTCTCTCAAGACAGAAGCGATGGGTCTTGCTGTGATGGTTGAACTCCCATTGATTATCGTCGATGTGCAACGCGCCGGTCCATCTACCGGACTACCGACCAAACCAGAGCAAGGTGATTTATTGATGGCAATGTTTGGCCGTCATGGAGAAGCGCCCATGCCCGTGTTGGCAGCGGCCAGTCCGTCTGATTGTTTTGATCTTACGCTGGAAGCAGCGCGCATTGCTTTGAAATACATGACTCCTGTTTTGTTGTTGAGCGATGGACACATTGGACAGTCTTCAGAGCCGTGGAAAATCGTATCCATCGGTGACCTCCCTGAAATTGCTCCCCACTTTGCCCAGGATGCTTCCGTCTTTGCTCCTTACGGCCGAGATGAAAAGACTTTGCGTCGGCAATGGGCCATTCCAGGCTTTGAAGGAATGGAACACAGAATTGGCGGCCTTGAGAAAGAAGATGGATCTGGAAACGTAAGCAGCGATTCTGCAAACCATGAAAAGATGGTGAGGCTGCGTCAGGATAAGATAGACCGTATTGCGTTGGACATTCCAGAAGCCGTTGTAGAAGGTGAACAAGAGGGTGA
>JAYVEZ010000474.1:0-3579 GCA_043773645.1 Cytophagales bacterium | reverse complement strand
ACTATAAGATCAAGAAGAAGCAAAACATTGAAAAGATGCGCGAGGTGTCGGGTGACTTGCGCAAGGTCCAAAGCGAATTTGATGGAATGACCAAGGTATTGGAATCGTTTAATGTGGTGGCTCCTGAGGATGGAATGGTGATTTATGAAAAAGGATGGGATGGAAAGCCAATCAAGGCAGGTTCGCAAATTCAGATGTGGGAGCCTACGGTAGCTACCCTCCCTGACCTCACCAAGATGCAATCCAAAACTTACGTGAACGAGGTTGATGTTAGAAAAGTAAAAATTGGCCAAACGGTAGAGGTGGGACTCGACGCGTATCCTGAGAAAAAACTCGCTGGCCTCGTAACGCGGGTTGCCAATGTGGGTGAGCAAAGACCCAATTCGGATGCAAAGGTATTTGAAGTCTCTGTCGAGCTGAATGGCACAGACCCCACACTCAGACCGTCGATGACGACCAGCAACAAGATCATGGCCAACGTGGTGGTGGATGCAGTGTATGTTCCATTGGAAAGCCTTCATAGCCAATTTGATTCGATAACGTATGTGTTTAAGAAAAGTGGACTCGCCACAGTCAAGCAAGAAGTGATTATTGGTGAGACGAATGGCAATGATGCCGTGATCCTGGGTGGGCTGGCCCTTAATGACCAGGTCTTTCTTTCAGTGCCTTCAGGATTCGAAGACCAAAAAATTGAGTTGTTACCGGAAATGAACGGGAAGAGAAAGAAGAAGGAGCAGGAGGAGGTGGTGGTGCCCGATGTGAAAATCGTCTCTAAACCTGTTAGCAAATAATACGGTGGCTTTCACCCTGAAGATATTTACGCCGCGCCTTCTGGCCAATTTGTATATCGCCATTGACGCCGTCATTGCGAACAAGGTACGCTCGTTGCTCACCGCCCTCGGAATCATTTTTGGAGTGGCTGCCGTGATCGCCATGTTGGCCATCGGCAATGGTGCTCAAGAGGAGATTCTCAATCAAATCAAACTGGTGGGCGTTAACAATATTGTGGTCAAGCCCATTGTAGAACAGAAAGAAGAAAAACTTACTGAACAGACAGGCAAAAAGGACAAGCAGAAATTTTCTCCTGGCTTGACCGTCCGCGACGTGAGCAGCATCAAGGCCACCATTCCGGGTCTCATGCGGTTAAGCCCTGAGATCATTCTCAACACCCATGTGATTCGCAACGGCATCCGGCGATCTTCCAAGCTGGTGGGGGTAGAGCCTTCGTATTTTGAGATTTATGATTTTCAGCTCGCAGAAGGCCGGATGTTTAGTCCGGATCAGATTAGAATCGGTGCTCCGGTTTGCATCATCGGTTCTGCCGTAAAGAGCCGATTTTTTCCAACGGAGGATGCGATCGGTAAAAGTATCAAAGTCGGTCCTCATTGGCTGACCATTGTTGGCATCATGCACGAGCGACTGGTATCGCAGGCCAGTATCAGCAAGTTGGGCATCCGGGATTTTAACATGGATGTATATGCCCCCTTGCAAAGTGTCCTGATCCGTTATGAAAACCGTGACTTGATCACCGCGGAAGCGCTCAGGCTGGTGGCCATGAGAAGTCGTGGAATGTTCGTGAGTGCCAACAGCAATACAACCGAAGAGAGCGAAGCCGACAAAAAGAATTATCATCAACTTGACCGGCTCGTCATTCAGGTTGAAGAAACTTCCAAGATGCAATCCACGGCTGAGATTCTTTCCCGGTTGCTCGCCAGAAAGCATTATGAAGTGGTGGATTTTGAAATTGAGATTCCTGAATTGCTCCTCAAGCAACAGCAACGAACGAATGATATTTTTAATTATGTGCTGGGTGCCATCGCAGGCATATCCTTGCTCGTCGGCGGCATTGGTATCATGAACATCATGCTGGCCTCGGTGCTTGAAAGAATCAAAGAAATTGGACTTCGCTTATCCATCGGTGCGCAGAAAAGTGATGTAATCCAACAATTTCTCTTCGAAGCCGTCATGATCAGCGTATCAGGAGGTATTATCGGCGTAATCCTGGGCGTATCCATGGCCTTTATTGTTTCCGCCTTTGCAGGGATTCCGACCATTGTCACTTTTACTTCCATCTTGCTTTCATTCGGTGTGGCCGCTACCGTTGGTTTAATTTTCGGGATTGCCCCCGCACGCCGCGCCGCCAATCAGGACCCCATTGCTTCTTTACGCTATGAATAAACGATACGCCCTCTCTATTTTATTGACGTTTGAGATGTTCTTAGGAACAAAAGCGCAGACTGGTTTTACCATCGAAGAGGTTATCCATCGGGCTCAATCGCAATCTCCTGCGTTCAAGCAAACAGAGACCCGGCGGGAGAATCGCTATTGGCAATACCGCAACTACCGCACGAATTATAATCCGCAGATTCGGATGAGCAACAATGGAGGCGCCCTCTATACCAACAGCATTACACCCATCCGTCAACCGGATGGATCTATAATTTATTTACCGGTCAATCAGGTTAACCCTGGCGTAAATTTCTCCCTCCAGCAACCTGTGCAATGGACCAACGGTACCCTCTCTGTAAATTCGAGTTACAATTATTTCAAAGATATAACCAACAAGACTTCACAATGGAACGGTGCGCCCATGTATGTTCAATTGAACCAACCCCTGCTGTCCTATAACAGTTATAAGTGGAATAAATTAATCGAACCCATCCGGTACGAAGAATCCAAGCGTGACTATGCAGAGGGAATGGAACAAATTGGAAGGGATGCGGTAAATTTCTTCTTCACCGTGATGGATGCACAAGTGAATTTGCAGATTGCCAAATACAACCTGGCCAATAATGATACCATTTATAAAATCGAACAAGGCCGGTATAATATCGGCACCACTTCTGAAGACAAGCTCCTCCAGGTGGAGCTTCAATTGTTGCGATCCCGGCAGGATGTGGGTCAGGCCAACCTTGCTTTGCAAACGGCCAGCTTGGACCTGAGGACGTATATGGCGTTGAGAAACGGCGAAACTTTTGAATTGATCTTGCCGGAGAAAATTCCTGTCTTCGATGTTTCAGAGGAGGAGGCTTTGGTATATGCAAAAGAAACCCGATCTGCCTACGTTGCTTTTGAACGAAGAAAACTGGAAGCTGACGCCGCCGTCGCCCAGGTAAGGGGTTCGTTGTATCAAGTAGGCGTTGTTGCGGCGTTTGGGCTTAACAACGTAGGACAGTCCGTCTCTGAATTGTATCAAAACCCGTCCAAACAACAGGTGGCCAATGTGACTTTCAACGTACCGATTGTCGATTGGGGAAGGCGGAGGGCAGCCATGCAGACGGCCTATGCAACCAAGAGGCTCAATGACTACGTGATCGCCCAGGATGAAGTCAGGTTTGAGCAAGAGGTCCTCACCCAGGTGAGACAATTTGAGATGCTTTATCTTCAGCTGGAGATTACGAGGAAAGCCGATGAAGTGGCACTCAAGCGATACAATGTTTCACAAAACCGTTACCTCATCGGAAAAATTGACATCACCAATTTGAATATTGCCTTGACAGAAAAAGACAATGCCAAGCGGGGATACATCACGGCATTGCGATTATTCTGGACAGCGTATTATGAGCTGAGACGCTTGAC
>JAYVEZ010000473.1:0-5717 GCA_043773645.1 Cytophagales bacterium | reverse complement strand
GGGATGGTGCTGCCCGGCATCGTCACCAACGTTACGAACTTTGGTGCTTTCGTAGATGTCGGTGTGCACCAGGACGGTCTCGTGCACATCAGTCACCTGAGTGACAAGTTTGTCAAAGATCCCAACCAGGTCATCGCTGTACAGCAGAAAGTGAAAGTGACGGTGATGGAGGTGGATGCCTCAAGGAAACGGATCGCCTTGTCGTTGAAAAGTGATCCGTTTGGGGCCGGTGCAGTGAAGCCAAGGGAAAAATCTGAAGAAAAGCAGCCTACGCGTAATCAGGAAAAACCGCGTGTCAATATTCCAAAGAAAGAAGAAAGCATGGAAGATAAGTTGATCCTGCTGAAGGCGAAATTCAAGAAGTAAACGGCCTCATCCTTTACCTGACGTGAGATGAAGCAGTGCTTACACTTTTCAAGGTATCAACATGATGGCCCTTTTTCACATTCACATTCACATTCCCATTCCCAATGCCTAATCCTTACTTATTTCCTTTTTCACCACCGTGAATGTGCGTGAAAGGTTGAATCCAAATAGTACTTCACCCTTTGCCCACGCGTTTGTGGTGTTCATGAGAAAGGCGCGCTCGTTCATACCAATGGCGTTGCTGAAGTTCAGCTGAAACACATGCCCACCCGTTTCAATGTCAAATCCAAGCGATAACGGAAAGTAGTTCACGTTTGGAAAGAAAATTCCATGCCAACACAATATTGTTAGACCTTTCAATATTACGTTCTGTAGCGCGAGAAAATGATGACGAAAGTCTTCCTAAATTTAGATTGATCAGTTTTTTAAGACATCTCTCGGTACAGTTGAGAGTTATTTATACTGATTCTATTTGGTGGTAAATTGATAAGATTACATGTAAAGGGTTGATGTTGTGGATGATCGTTAAGTTGTAATCGGTGGGAAGCGGCGAATTCAAAGGTGGTCGGTAAGAGGTAATCAGTATTCGGGGGGTACTGAATTTTGAAAAAGTAATCGGTCAGAAGTAATCTGTAATCGATAGGTCGCTCTGAGTGCGAGATAGTCTACCGAATACTTATTACCGATCACCGATTACCGAATACTGATTACATCCCCTCACCTCACATTCCATCCATTCACCGGTCCTCCATGCAAAAACTTCTCCGGCGTCATCACGCCATCGCGTTTGAATACACCACCATCTTTCATCACGAACTTGACATTGCGCAAGGCATCAATTTGTTCCAGCGGGTTGCCAACCACGGCAATGAGGTCTGCCGCAAGGCCTACCTGAATGGGGCCACGGGTATTTTCCGTCTCACTGCATTTGTATCCGTTGATGGTCATGGCACGCAGGATGTCTACGTTGGGAATCCTGGCATCCTTCCATGTTTCAATAAATTCGATGGCTACTTCACCGCGACTCTTTCCCGGAACATAATAGTCCGCATCGGTGGAGTAGGTGAGGGGCACTTTATTATCGTAGGCATTTCGAAGGCTGGCAACCGTTTTTGCATAGCGCTCCGGTGTTGTGTGTTCGGGCAATGTCATCGGCGTTTCGGTGCCGGCACGCCAGATTCCTTTCTTCGCCATCAGTTTGTGCATCTCATCATTCAAACCGGAATCATGCGCAATGGACCAGATGCCGGCTTCGATGGCACGTTTCGCTCCATCCAGAGTTTGAACGTGACCTTCCACTTTGAGTCCTGCCTTCGCAGCTTCTGACATCACCAATTTGATATCATCAACACTGTAACCCCAGGGTTTACAGTCCACACAAATCTTAATCACTTTGGCACCGAAGAGCTCATTCTGACGAACTGCTTTCACAATTTCATCCGGTGTATCGGCATCCAGGTATTCGGGGTAGGTAATATTCTTTCCGTTGACGCCCATCTCGGGGGTAGGCCAGAACTGACCGCCAATGCCTCCGATAATAATTCCCGAATTGATAATTTTTGGCCCGGGGATCCAGCCTTGTTCGATGGCCAGGCGTAGCGCGGTGTCAGCGTAGTTGCCGTTGTTACCCATGTCGCGCACAATGGTGAAACCCGAGGCAAGCATCTGCATGCCATTGGATGCAGCCTGAATAGCGCGCAACGCCGTGCTTTCAGTGACATAGGTGACATAATATATGTTGCGTTCAGGAACTACTTTATAGGTGAGCGCGAGGTGGTTGTGTGCATCCACAAGACCGGGAAGGACGGTGAGTCCGGAGAGGTCAATCACTTCAGCACCAGCGGGGATGGTGAGGTTGGGACCGATGGCTTTGAATTTTCCATTTTCAATCAGGATGATCTGATTGGACAATACAGTGCCTGCGGCAGGATCCACAAGTTTACCCGCTTTAATGGCCGTGATGACGGGTGGTACCGTTGATTCCTGGGCAATGATGGGTGCTGAAAAAACGAGCAGCCCGACGATGAATAAAAGGGTTATTCTCAGGGGTGAAAGATTGGGTTTCATAATAGATGGGTTGGCGATTAATACCTGAAACGTAGTGAAATTGTTCAAGATTTATTGAGTAAATTTTGCGGCTGGCATAATTATTATTCTTGAGTAGATTTAGAACCGATGGCCTTCAATGAAAAACTAGCCGATCGCACCCGCGAAATCATCTTTCAATCCCAGAAGAAAGTCAAAGAGAAAAGAATGTTCGGCGGCCTGTGCTTTTTGGTGAATGAGAAAATGCTGGTGGTTGTGGAGGAAGAGCGGTTGATGGTGCGCTTTAATCCCGACCTCTCGGAGGAAGTCATGGAAAAGGAGGGATGCAGCCCCATGGACTTTACCGGAAGGGTGATGAAGGGCTTTGCATTCGTTGACATTGATGCGCTGAATACAACGAAAAAACTGGAATACTGGATCCAACTTGCATTGGAATATAATAAAGTGGCGAAAGCATCCAAGAAGAAGAAACGGGTAAAAGGCTTGATGAAGAAGTCTTAGCCGTGAAGGGTGCAGCGAATGAAACAGGGTGCGCACTTCCCCTCAACCGTCTTTGCTGCCTCGCCTCGAGAGCCGCGAACCCCGGGAATGAAAGCGATTGGCAAATGATTTGGGGTCCGCGGGTCGCGCCTCCTTATGAATGTTATGTATTAGGGATTACCATTCTCCTCATTATAGAATTATTTCATGCTTGCCCGCGCGGACGGTTGCGAGGTAGGCGCTATCCTTCGAAGGTGCACCCTTTCTACTTACTGCCTCATATTCTCAGCTTCTCGCTTCTCAACTTGTTATCTTCTCAACCTTCACCACCACCATCTTCGACGTAGGCGTGTTGCTCTTCTCCGCCACACTGGTAATCGGTACCAACACATTCGCCTCCGGGAAATACATGGCTGTGCAATCTTTTGGAATGGGATAGGAGAGGGCAATGAATTGGTGGGCCACTCTTTCAATACCTCCATCATTGTTGATAACATCCACCAGGTCACCGTTCTTGATATTTCGGGCAGTCATATCCCGATCATTCATAAGGATGATCCTACGCTCATTGTAGATTCCGCGATAGCGATCATTCAATCCATAAATGGTCGTATTAAACTGATCATGACTCCGGATGGTGGTCATCATGAGTTCATTATCTCTCAGCCTGACAGGCGCAAAGTTTGCAATATTGAAATGCGCTTTGCCTGAATGTGTTGTAAACTTTTGTTCGCGGTTGCTGTTGGGCAAATAAAATCCTCCGGGCTTGCGAACCTTCTCATTGTAGTTTTCAAAGCCCGGAATCGCTCGCTCAATGTCATTGCGGATTTTGTCGTAATGCGTCAGGTATTGATCCCAATTGATTCCTATCCGGTCGCCCAATGTAGCTTTCGCCAACCTGCAGACAATTTCTGGTTCACTGAGCAGTTGCCCGGACACTGGGTTCAACACGCCCTTCGAGGATTGAACGACGCCCATTGAATTCTCGCACGAGACGAACTGGATTTCACCTCCGGTCATATCTTGGTCCGTCCGACCGAGACAAGGAAGGATTAGCGCCTCTTCTCCGTGTACCAGGTGGCTCCTGTTGAGCTTCGTGGATACATGCACGGTAAGGCTGCAGTTTCTCAATGCCTCTGCTGTAAATGTTGTGTCCGGCGTTGCAGAAAGAAAATTTCCGCCCATGGCAAAGAATACTTTGGCTTTTCCGGTATGCATGGCTTGAATAGAATCCACTACGTCGTACCCGTGTCGCTGCGGTGTGGTAAAATGAAAGTTGTCGGAAAGGGACTGTAGAAATTTTGACGAGGGCTTTTCATATATACCCATGGTACGGTCGCCTTGCACGTTGCTGTGTCCACGCACGGGACAGGTCCCGGCACCGGGTTTGCCGATGCTGCCTTTCATCAACAACAGGTTCACGATCTCTTTGATCGTGTCAACGGCATTCCTGTGTTGGGTGAGACCCATTGCCCAACAGGCAATGATTTTCTTTTTGTCTTTTATGGCATTGACCGTTGCTTCAATTTGAATTGGATCGATACCAGAGGCTTCAGTTAGGTCTACCAGGTTTTGTGCATGCAGATGATTTTTGAATTCTGACCAGTCTGATGTGCTCTTTTCAATGAATACATGATCGCAGACCGAACCTGGATTTTTTTCCTCTTCCCTGAGCAACAATATTTCGATGGCCTGAAGCAGTGCCATATCGCCATTGATTCTAACCGGAAGAAAAATATCTGTAAGGGGAGTACTCCTTCCGAGAATTCCACTCACTTGTTGAGGGTTATTAAATGCCATTAACCCCGCTTCCGGCAGTGGATTGATGGAGATAATGAATGCACCGTTCGCTTTTGCTTTTTGCAAAGCCGTCAGCATCCTGGGATGATTGGTGCCGGGATTCTGCCCGATGATGATGATCACTTCAGCCTCGTCAAAGTCACTCAGCTTCACTGAACCCTTCCCAATGCCAAGCGATTCGGTCAGCGCCACACCACTGCTCTCGTGGCACAAGTTGCTGCAATCGGGAAGGTTGTTGGTTCCATAAGCCCGCACAAATAGCTGATACAGGAAAGCCGCCTCATTGCTCGTGCGACCGGATGTGTAGAATATTGCTTCATCAGGAGTAGACAGATTGTTCAGGGCATGTGAGATTTTAGCAAAAGCCTCATTCCACGAAATGGGTTGGTAATGCGTTCCCCCTTTTGGAAGATAAACAGGCTGGGCAATGCGGCCCTTTTTTCCGATTTCATAGTCGGATAGTTCTGCGAGCGCAGTGACAGCGTTCTCCATGAAAAAAGATTCATCCAATTTTTTTGAGGTAGCTTCATCAGCTACTGCCCTGGCTCCGTTCTCGCAGTACTCTCCCAACTGTGATCGCTCGTCATCGGGATCAGGCCATGCACAACTGGGACAATCGAAGCCTCCTTTCTTGTTGAGCTGTGCTAGTGCCTTCCATCCACGCACCGCACCGGCTTCATCTACGATATGTTTCAATCCCGATAAGACCCCGGGAATTCCAGCGGCTGCTTTCTTTATAGGCCCCAGCTTCAGTCCGGTAAGGGATTGCGGATTTTCAGGGTTTGGAATTTTGTCGTCTCCTTCCTTCATTTGATAATGCACCTATTGGTTTTTTAAGTTTCTCCTTGCGAACCTCTGCGCTCTCTGCGGTTAAATGAAAAATACAAACCGCAAAGAGCGCAGAGGTTCGCAAAGGGCTTATAGTTTATTTGCTATTCGCCTTACACCATCTTTTACTAATAGGACATTAAAATTGATCAAAAGTCCCAACTTGCACTTGGATAATTTCAGATAAGTCAGTACCT
>JAYVEZ010000472.1:0-4081 GCA_043773645.1 Cytophagales bacterium | reverse complement strand
TCAACGATTCATAACCTCCAGGCCGTAGCCACCCTGAATTCACTTTCTGAAGATATCCTGAAGCGCATTACAACCGGAGCTTGCCTGTCTGTTACGGGTGAACTCATCGCATCCCTTGGCAAAGGGCAAGCCGTAGAAGTAAAGGTGACATCGTTGGAAATCCTTGGCGATTGTGATGCGGAAAGATTCCCGCTTCAGCCGAAGCAGCATTCAATGGAGTTTCTGAGAGAAATTGCTCACCTGCGTTCCCGGACGAATACATTCGGCGCTGTGATGCGGGTGAGGCATGCCATGGCCTACGCTGTTCATAAGTTCTTTAATGACCGCGGTTTTGTCTATATCCATACACCCATCATCACCGGATCGGATGCGGAAGGCGCAGGGCAGATGTTCAGGGTCACCACCCTGGATCCGAAAAAACCTCCACTCGACGAACAAGGACATATCCAATACAAAGAAGATTTTTTCGGCCGTGAAACCAATCTGACGGTGTCTGGACAATTGGAAGTAGAGACCTATGCACTGGCGCTAACAGAAACATACACATTCGGTCCTACCTTCCGCGCAGAAAATTCCAACACAACCCGCCACCTCGCGGAATTTTGGATGATCGAACCGGAGATGGCTTTTTATGACATCAACGACAACATGCAGCTCGCCCAGGACTTTTTGCAGTACCTCATGAAGTATGCTTTAGAGCACTGCAAGGACGACCTGGAATTTCTCGACGGTCGCGCCGCAAAGGAAGAGGCTGCCAAGCCGCAAGACCAGCGCAGCGAACTGGGGCTGATCGACCGATTAAAATTCATTGTAGAAAATGATTTCCAAAGGCTGACGTATACAGAAGCCATCGATATCCTGAAGAATTCCAATCCCAACAAAAAGAAAAAATTCCAATACCTTATCGAAGAATGGGGCGTTGACTTACAAAGCGAGCACGAACGATTTCTGGTCGAGAAACACTTTAAGAAACCTGTGATCCTCTACAATTACCCTGTTGGCATCAAGGCTTTCTACATGCGGCAAAACGAAGACAAGAAAACTGTTGCCGCCATGGATGTCCTGTTCCCGGGAATCGGCGAGATCATCGGTGGTTCACAACGCGAAGAGCGATATGATAATCTGATAAACCGCATCCGCGAGCTCAACCTGCCGGAAAAAGAACTTTGGTGGTATCTGGAGTTGCGCAAGTTTGGTACTGCGCCACACAGCGGTTTTGGTCTTGGCTTCGAGAGGCTGATCCTTTTTGTGACGGGCATGACCAACATCCGCGATGTGATTCCTTTCCCGAGGTTTCCGGGGAATGCAGAGTTTTAGAAATCCGGAAAGATTACGAATTGGGTTTAGCGATTGGGTGTGTTAGACCTTGTTGACCTTATCTGCTGCTTTCGCAAATCGACCAAACCAGCCATCTTTTGAAGCCAACTGGTGGGGTGTCCCTTCTTCAAGGATCGCACCATTGGACAACACAATCACATGGTCTGCGTCATGGACCATCGAATACCGGTGTGCAATGATGATGACCGTGTTCACCTTTCGTATTTCCTCAATGGTCTTTTTTATCTCGGCTTCAGTGGCGTAGTCAAGATTCGCCGTGGCTTCATCCAATATGAGGATCTTTGGTTTGGCTACGAGCACCCGCGCAATCTGAATACGTTGTCTTTCGCCGACAGAAAGTCCAAAACCACTTTCACCCACAGGGGTGTGAAGTCCTTTCGGGAGTCTCTGGAGTGTCACTTGCAACCCCGCCTCCCGTGCTGCCTCTTCCACTTCTTTGTCCGTTGCCTCGCTTCTTTTGTACCTGATATTGTCAGCCAGTGTTCCGCGGAAGATGGCCCCGTCAGCGGCTACCATTCCAATTTGAGAACGCACTGAAGCGGGATCGGCAGATCGGATATCATTGCCATCAATGCTGATGGTTCCCTGATAGTGATCATACAATTTCATCAGCAGGTCCACCAAGGTTGTCTTCCCAGCTCCTGACGGGCCCACGATGGCTGTAACTTTGCCAGGCTCAATAGAAAAGGTGATACCCGTTAGAATTTCTTTGTTGCGCGAATAGCCGAAACGCACGTTCTCAAATTCTATCCGGCCTGTGGTCAATATCAAGTCCTTTCCTTTCTTCTCTTCAGTGCCTCCATGGAGCAACCTGAAAGCGCGCGCAATTGAGGCAATATTTTGTTGAAGGTTTACCCAAAGGCTGGCCAGTGAGTCAATGGGATCATAGAGGCGGTCAAGGTATGCAACGAACATCACCACGTCGCCAGGAGTAAGTTGATTTTCCAATGTCAGGTAACCGCCATATCCGAGAACGCCGGCGCTGGCAAACCTTGTGAGCAGGCTTTCAAGAAACACATACTTGTTGGCCATTCTGTTTCTTTTGACAAAGTCGTCATAGGCTACGGACGAGATCCGATTGAATTGATCCACTTCTTTTTGCTCCGCACCTGAGATCTTGACAGTCTTAATACCTCCCAGCGCATCCTGCATGCGGGTGGCCACTTCTTCCCACCGATCATAATAATCAGACAATCCTGACTCCAGGCGATTGGCCGATCGCCATGCAAGCATCAGGTAGAATGGAATGATGATCACAGCGATCAGGGTTAAGGTCACATTCTGCCAAAACATAATCGCAAGGATTCCCACCAGGCTGATCAACTCGGGAAGAATCTGTTGCGAGAATCCGTTTACGATGGCAGACACCTCATCCGTCTGGTTGATCTGTTTGCTCAGGGCAGCACTTGACCGTTTGCTGAAAAATGAGAGCGGCATACGAAGGACGTGCATAAACGTATTTTGTATGAACTTTTGCTCGATGGTACAGGCCAACCTGACATTCATATTCTCGCCTACCAGCTGCAACAGGTGTGCGATGACATTTACCAGAAAGATCAGACCCACGGCCCAAAGCAAGGTCTCCAACGCTTGTTGAGGCGTCCGTGATGCAACATGTCCTTTTTGATGGGGTTCCTTTACATTCGAAATCTGTTTCTGAATAAAATCATCAATGGGATCATTCGCCTCCGTGCTGACGGTATCGGTGGCCACGATCTTAGCATCCTCCCTGGCTTGTCTTACAAAAAGACCCGTTACATCGTTGATGGCTTCCCGATAGATCAGGGGTTCGATCAGGCTGGCGCCCGTACTCAGCAGGCTAATGAACACGACAACCACAAACTTCCTTTTGCTGGTGAAAAGAAGTTCAAAAACATTTCTCCAGGCGGCTGATTTTGGACGGTGTTCAGACATTGGTGGTTATTGCTTTATCAAAGGTTGTCGACTTTTTATTAGTGAATCATGTGATCCGGCTGCAAGCTGCAGGCCACAAGCTTCAGGCCTTTGCTCCTACAATCGACTTAGGGGTGCCTCATTGAAAATAGGTGATTTTGACAATCCCTCCGTGATACTGTTTTGAGTGTGTGTTCGTGCAAAGGTCACACTGGCAATCACTATTATCAGCAAGAAACTATAGGAATACTCTTATGAATACTTGTGTCAATGTGAATTCGGATTACTCCTTCCTCGCTTTGTCAATATTTCCCAACTCTCTTTGAGCATCGGCATCATCCGGGTCAATCTGAAGTGCTCTTTTAAATTGCTTCTCAGCTTCTTCCTTACTCCCCAATTCCAAATACAATAGCCCTAAATTATAGTGAGCCCTGCCATTTTCAGGATCCAACCGAATAGCTTTAAGATAGTGTTGCTTAGCTTTGTCCTTCTTACCTAGTTGATCAAGAAGGTTCCCATAATTGACATGGCTCTGTGCTTCCATTGAATCAAGTCTGATTGCTTCAATAAAAGATTCCTCTGCATCCTTTACCTTGCCTTCACTGGCTAGGAAGATTCCATAGCTATTGAGAGTTGAAGCCCGTTGCTTTATGTTCGACTGCATGTGAAGCAGAAATTGAAAGTCGATGTCCTCCAAATCCGAAGGAGATTTGCTGCCCCATTCAGGATCCATATTTATTTGCTCAATCTTAGCATGCAGCCGCTTCATTTCGATATCAAGCCTCTTGTCATCTGACAGGTGGAAGGCTTTTCCATAGGCCTCCTCCGCCATTTCATACCGTTCCTCAAT
>JAYVEZ010000471.1:0-3932 GCA_043773645.1 Cytophagales bacterium | reverse complement strand
CCTATACCATCGCTACCATTGAGCGTGCCATCACACCCAGTGACGAGACGTTGAATACCATCTTACGCAAAGCCGATTCGTTTGCGGCCGATCTCTCGGGTCTGGATGACTTTAAGTCAAAGGCGAAAAAAGAAAATCTGGCCATATTCGATGCCAACGACCTGGGCACGGGCGAGCGCAGAATAAACAATCTCGGCGAGGCGCGTCAGATTGTGACCTGGTTGTTCCGCGATGCCAGCATAGGAAAAGTATCCGATGTATTTGACCTGAATGACAACTATGTTGTGGCCATCATGACGGGAGAAACAAAGAAAGGATATAAGCCTTTTGATAAGGTGAAAGAAGAAATTACGCCGATGGTCACCAATCAGGTAAAGGGAAAGTACATCGCAGAGAAACTCACAGGCAAGACGGAAGCCCTCGATGAACTCGCCAAGACATTCGGCAAGGATGCCACTGTGAATGCCTCCAGTGACTTGAAAATAAATGCCACCTCCATGCCCACCGTAGGGTTTGATCCTGTCGTCATCGGGTCGGTCTTTTCGCTTGAGAATGGCAAAAGATCCAAACCGATCATTGGAGAAAATGGCGTTGTTGTTCTTGACCTTCAAAACAAGACACTGGCACCCGCGATTGGCGATTTTAGCATGTTTAAGAACCAAATACTTCAAAGTCAAAACAGCCGGGGCGGTTATAATGTGACAGAGGCATTGAAAGAAGCCGCCAAGGTGGAAGACAAACGGTATAAATTCTTTTAGACATTCAGCCCTCCCTGTTTCAACACCGACGCTTCTGAAGTAATTCCGGTAAGGTTTTGAAACAGGGTCAGGTGCTTTGCCGAAAGGCATGTCCCGATTTTTAGAAAGGCTTCTCTTGCATGAACCCCCAGTGGCTTAACTCCTTCCAGGAAAAATTAGATAAGTTCTATGCCTGGCCCAGTTTATATACGTTCAAATTTATTGTGCCCGCAGGAAAACAGAAGGAGCTGAGGCAACTTTTCCCTCTCCACACCACCGCTACCGAAAAATCGTCTCAGAAAGGAAAGTACGTCAGCCTCACCTATCAAATGATGATGCCTTCCGGCGAGTCCGTCATTGAAGTGTACAAAAAAGTAGCAGTCATCGAAGGGATTGTTGCACTCTAGCGAAGCTGTTTATGGGTGATCGGCGGCAGCATGATTAAAGTGGATGACTTGGCAGCATCTCTCTGTTGTATTAAACAGGATTAACCGTTAACTTTTTCACTTCTTAAATCAATCAGCTATGTGGAAACTGGATAATAACAAGCTGAAGAAGACATTTACATTTGTCGACTTCACAGCCGCCTTTGGTTTTATGACCAAAGTGGCCATCGTCGCAGAAAAGATGAATCATCATCCCACCTGGACGAACACCTGGAATACCGTAATTATTGAGTTGAGCACCCATGATGCCGGGAATACCGTCACCGACCTGGACCGGAAATTGTCAGAAGCCATCGACAAACTTGTCTGACATGGAGAAGAACATCTCCCTGTACGTTGTACCCACACCCATTGGAAACCGGGGCGACATCACACTGCGCGCGTTGGAGACCCTGAAGAAAGTTGGAACCATCCTCGCCGAAGACACCCGCACCTCGGGCCAACTCCTCAAGCATTACGAAATCACCAAGCCCCTCCAAAGCTTTCATATTTTTAACGAGCACATTGTATTGGAGAAATTACTTAACCGCATGAAGGACGGGGAAACTTTCGCACTGGTTAGCGATGCGGGCACCCCGGGAATCTCCGATCCTGGCTTTCTGCTGGTGAGGGAATGCCTGAAGGCCGGCCTTGCCGTAGAGTGTCTGCCCGGTGCCACAGCCCTGATCCCAGCCCTGGTGAACTCCGGATTTCCCACCGATCGATTTGTATTTGAAGGTTTTCTACCACACAAAAAAGGTAAACAAACCGCCCTCAAGCGCCTTGCAGAAGAAGACCGCACGGTGATTGTATATGAATCGCCACACAGGCTGATAAAAACATTGGAGCAATTAAAAGAATTTACGGGTGAAGACCGGCTCGTTTCTGTTTCACGCGAGTTGACAAAACTGCACGAAGAAATATTTACGGGCCCTTTGACCCAGGTGCTTGAGCATTTTAAAAAGAAAGAGGTGAAGGGTGAGATCGTAATCGTAATTGATGGCAAAAAAAGCGACTAGTTACCCACCTTTTCTCCTGTTTGGAATGTCCGCTTTATTGTTTGCGGGTGGATGGTTGATGGCGTCTTTTCCCATATTCATATTCTTTGCTCTGGCGCCCTTGTTTGCCATCACTGATTACGCCGACAATACTGAAGCCGCATGGGAAAAGATGGAGTGGGCCCTGCTTGCACTAACGGTTTCCTTTTTGGCTGCCCATGCATTTGATTTCTCATTTATCGTGTCCGCCCTTGTGCTTGCCATTCTCTTTACTTTGCCGCTCATCGGCCAGGTATGGGTAAGACAGACGCTGGGACCGCATGTAGGGAAAATCACCATTCTTTTTTTCTGGTTGGCTGCCGAATATGTGTTGCTCAAAATAAAACCAGGATCTTCTATTTTTCTGGCGGATACCGTTCGCCTGGAGCCAAACTGGTGGCGCTGGAACGTGCATACCGGCTACCTGGGTGCCACCTGCTGGATCCTGATGACCAACTTGCTTGTGTACCAATCCTTTCTTTCCAGGAACCCGTTTCAGTGGCATTGGCTCCTGATGACAATCCTATTCCTGATTGGACCCATTGCCTACTCCTATTCATTGGATTCCACTCCTGTAAATCGCGACGACATGATGAATCTATATTCCGGTAAGGGGTTGATTAAAGATGTTACGTATCTTGCAAGCGGTGAGTTGGTGGTCCGTACAGCGGCCTGGCTCTCAACCCTTATCCTTCTATTCACGTTTGTTAAGAATCAAACGACCAAGCGATGATTGATCTATTTGCCCTGGAGAAAAATGTAATGAACTTATGCCTCGAAGTGGGGGATTTTATTGATCGGGAAGGCTCGGCATTTGACCGTTCACGCATCGAACAAAAAGAAGGCTTCAACAACCTGGTCTCTTACGTTGATAAAGAGTCTGAGAAAAAATTGGTGACTGCCCTGTCTGCCATTCTCCCAGGTTCGGGATTTATCGCAGAAGAAGGAACCGCCATTCAGGGCATCAATGGCTATCAATGGATTATCGACCCCCTGGATGGAACCACCAACTTTACGCATGGTCTCCCTCTGTTTGCCATCAGCATCGGCCTTTCTTTTCAGGATAAGATTGTTCTAGGCATCGTGTACGAAGTGAACAAGAAGGAAATGTTTCATACAATTAAGGGAAGCCCTGCTTACTGCAACGATAAAGAGATACACGTTTCTCCCATCACCACGCTGCAAGAGAGTTTATTGGCCACAGGTTTTCCCTATTATGAATTTGATCAGATGGAGGCCTACCTCAGGATCATACGTAACTTTTTACGGCAATCGCATGGCGTAAGGCGTTTGGGCAGCGCGGCTACCGACCTGGCCTATGTCGCTTGCGGAAGATTTGAAGGATTCTTTGAATACAACCTAAACGCCTGGGACGTTGCAGCGGGCGCATTCCTCGTTCAGCAAGCAGGCGGTACCGTTACTGATTTCACCGCCGGAAACAATTTCTTGTTTGGCAGAGAGCTGTGTGCCGGATGTGGCGTCCATGGCGCCATGCTGGACATCATCCGTAAGGAATGGGGCTGCTAGGCCTCCGTGGGAATGGGTCCTATTGGAATTACGCCTGCCTGGGATAAAATAAATCTCTGCGAAGCCGGTTAATCACTGAAACAACAATCTGTCATGAGTAAATTATTTCCATTCTTTCGAATCCTGATTTTATCGCTGGTTGCAAATTATTCATTGGCCCAGGGTGCTCTTACCGACAAGCTTCCAATAGCACCTGAGATCAAGAA
>JAYVEZ010000470.1:0-4133 GCA_043773645.1 Cytophagales bacterium | reverse complement strand
GTTTCTCCCGACGGAAAAGAAATCGCATTTGATCTTCTCGGTGATATCTACACCATGCCCATTACAGGAGGTGAAGCCCGGGTTCTGCGGCAAGGGCACGCATTTGAAGTTCAACCGCGCTTTAGCCCTGATGGTAAGAAGATAAGTTTTACGAGCGATGCCGGAGGAGGAGACAATATCTGGGTGATGGACAGGGACGGTGGTAATGCAAAACAAATCACCAAAGAGAGTTTCAGGTTACTGAACAATGCTGTGTGGACGCCGGATGGAGAATACCTCATTGCGCGCAAGCATTTTACATCAGGGCGATCATTGGGTGCAGGCGAACTTTGGATGTTCCACATCACCGGTGGCGGCGGCCTCCAGCTTACACCGAAGAAAAATGATCAGCAGGATTTGAATGAACCTTCCGTAAGTCCCGATGGGCATTACATCTATTACAGCGAGGATATTTATCCGGGAGGCTACTTTCAGTACAACAAAGATCCCAACGGTTCCATCTTTTTAATCAAGCGGTTTGATCGCGAAAAGGGAATAAGTGAAACGGTCACAGGAGGCGCGGGCAGTGCCATCCGACCACAGATTTCCCGCGATGGAAAAACGCTTGCGTTCATCAAGCGGGTTCGTACCCAGACCGTACTGTATTTGAGGAACCTTGCGACGGGAGAAGAATGGCCTGTGTATGACAAATTGAGCAAGGACCAAATGGAAGCGTGGACGATCTTTGGCGTCTACACCGGTTTTTCATGGAGTCCTGACAATAAATTCATTTTCATTTGGAGCGGAGGGAAGATCATAAAGGTTGATGTCGGCGCTGTCAACCAGGCAACCGATGTTCCTTTTAGCTGTCAAGTGAAACAGAAGATTTATGATGCTGTGCGATTCAAACAAAATATTAACCCGGACAAATTCAAGGTAAACGTAGTTCGGCAAGGAACGACTTCACCGGACGGGAAATGGTTTGCGTTTCACGGTGCTGGCTATTTGTGGAAAAAGGAATTGCCCAATGGAACGCCCCAGCGTATTACCCAGGGAAATGATTTTGAATTCTGGCCCTCGTTTTCTCCTGATGGAAAGACACTGGTCTACACCACATGGAATGACCAGGCGATGGGAAGTATTTACAAAATGGATTGGGCAGGCGTCACCAAACCCGTAAAGCTCTCATTAGAGAAGGGAATTTATTCAGCTCCTTCTTTTTCGCCAGACGGCAAATCCATCGTCTATTACAAAGATGGTGGTGATAACATCATGGGCAATGCATTCAATGTAAATCCAGGAGTGTACCGGATGGATGTGCAGTCGGGTAAGTCAGATTTTGTGAGTGACAAGGGCGCGGAGCCGTACTTTAATAACAAGGGAGATCGGATTTATTACAATAGTGACAATGGAATAAACAGCACGTTTGGAAGTTATAAGATCGATGGCTCGGACGACAGGACTATTTTTAAATCCACCTACGGGACTACATTCATCGTATCACCGGATGGTCGTTGGGTAGCATTCATTGATTTGTATAAGGTATATGTTGGCGCTTTTCCCCACACGGGCAAGACGATAGACCTTAATAGCGGCACGACTGAATTTCCCGTCAAACAGGTCGCCAAGGATGCGGGTATCAATCTTCATTGGAGCAAGAATAGCAACCAACTTCATTACACCCTGGGCGACCAATACTATACTGTCAATCTTGAAGACAGGTTTGAATTTGTTGCCAACAAACCTGATTCTACCTTCAAGATGCCGGACAAGGGTATAGCGGTTGGATTGGAGCTGAAGGCAGATAAACCGGACGGTAGCATTGCCTTTACAAATGCCCGCATCATCACCATGAATGGGAACGAGGTCATCGAAAATGGCACAATCGTAGTCGAAGGAAATCTGATTAAGGCCGTAGGCAAGTCGGGTGAAGTCACGATCCCAGCACAGAGCAAGGTCATTGATTGCCAGGGCAAGACGATCCTGCCTGGATTCATTGATGCGCATGCCCATGCAGGGCACTTTCGATCGGGGGTTACTCCTCAAAAACATTGGCCATATTTTGTTAACCTGGCCTATGGAGTGACGGGCATGCACGACCCTTCTGCCAATAGCGAAATGGTGTTCTCCCAGAGTGAAATGGTAAAAGCCGGATACATGGTGGGCCCCAGGGTATTTTCAACGGGAACGATTATTTATGGTGCCGATGGAAATTTCAAATCACCCATTAATTCGTTAGCGGATGCTAAAAGTGCATTAAGTCGGACCAAGGCCTATGGTGCTTTTAGTGTTAAAAGTTACAATCAACCCAGGCGTGAAC
Organism: Cytophagales bacterium; assembly: GCA_043773645.1. Lineage (GTDB taxonomy): Bacteria > Bacteroidota > Bacteroidia > Cytophagales > Cyclobacteriaceae > ELB16-189. Next base: position 1,834 of record JAYVEZ010000470.1, on the reverse strand, counting down.
AGCGCCAAATGGTGATTCAGGCCGCCCGTGAACTTAACATGATGGTTGTCCCGGAGGGCGGTTCTTTCTTTTATCACAACATGACCATGATCCTGGATGGCCATACGACCGTTGAACACAACCTGCCCGTTGCAGTATTGCACGATGATGTTATACAAATTTGGAAGCAAGCGGGTACGGCGTATACTCCCACGCTGATTGTAAATTATGGATCATCCAGTGGTGAGAATTTTTGGTATCAGCATACGCAGGTGTGGGAAAAAGAGCGCCTGCTTCGATTCACGCCGCGCTTTATTGTTGACCCGCGCAGCAGGAGGAGGACGATGTCACCTGAGGAGGAATATGAAAACGGCCACATCCTGGTTTCGAAGCAATTGAAAAAACTTTCGGATGCAGGCGTTAAGATCAACAGCGGTGCACATGGACAACTAAACGGACTTGGATATCACTGGGAAATTTGGATGATGGCGCAGGGAGGTATGACTAATTTTGAAGCGCTCAAGACCGCAACCATTAATCCCGCACAAAGCCTTGGTCTTGATGATTGGATCGGATCCCTGCAACCGGGGAAACTCGCTGACATGATTGTGATGGATAAAAATCCATTGGACAACATTTACAATACCGAAAGCATCCGATACACCATGGTGAATGGACGACTGTACGATGCAGATCAAATGAATCAAATTGGAAACCATGAAAAGAAAAGAGAGCCGTTTTACTGGGAACTGAACAAGAATGCGGCATCATTTCCATGGCACGAAGAATCGAATACGGTTCCCTATTGTTCTTGCGGCAAACACTAGAAACCTGTAGGGAAATAAAGACCTCTGCCGTGTGAACGACAGAGGTCTTTATTTTTTAATAGTTATAATGCGGTGCTACTTCTTTCCCGTCGACTTGCTCACCAATTCATTTATCACAACCTTCGGTACCAGCACTTTATTCGTCTTCTCAACAATGATGTCTTTTGCCAATTTGAAAGAGGCAAACTGTTTCACGGTCTCCGATGTCCCAATTTTTACTGTGTATGTGCCTGCATCCGCTACCCACGAAGTGGTTTTCGTTTGATAGGATGCAAGGTCGCGGGCTGTAATGGCAAATGTTAAGGTCTGTGATTCACCTGGCTTCAACACACCGGTTTTTGCAAAGGCTTTCAACTCGAGAGCGGGCTTGTCAAGTTTACCGGTGGGTGCACTGATGTACAGTTGAACGACTTCCTTGCCGGGAATTTTGCCGGAATTGGTTACCGTCACGCTGGCAGTCTGTTTATTCGTAAAGGTTGGAGCACCCAGCTTCAGGTCGCTGTAGGTAAAGTCTGTGTATGAAAGGCCATAACCGAATTCATAGGCAGGCTTTACCCCGAAGGTGTTGTAGTAGCGATAGCCCACATAAACGCCCTCTTCATAAGTCACTTCTGCTTCGAAAGCCTTCTGGCCGAACACTCCGGGAACGGGTTTATCCTGGAACTGCTTGCCTGGGAAATTTTTCCCTGTAGGATCATCGGCATAGGCTGCAGGGAAAGTGGTTGCGAGTTTTCCGGAAGGATTTACTTTGCCGCTGAGCACATCAGCCATGGCATTACCCCCTTCGAGTCCGGGTTGCCATACCAGCAGAATGGCATCGACCTGGTCCCTCCACTGCATTACATCCATGGGACCGGCAATGTTCAGAACCACAATCACCTTTTTGTTTTTGGCGTGAAAAGCGTCAGCAACATTTTTGATGAGTGTTTTTTCATTGTCTTTCAGGGTGTAGTTGCCATCTACTTTTCGATCGGATCCTTCTCCTGCGTTTCTGCCAATGCTGATGATGGCATGGTCATTTGTGTTGG
>JAYVEZ010000469.1:0-3106 GCA_043773645.1 Cytophagales bacterium | reverse complement strand
CCGAATATGATTGCAGAAACCGGAAAGAATCCAACGATGATCCAAGGCCACCGTAGATGCCGCGATCAATGGAGCGCAACGCATTGTCCAATTGTGAATCACGGATCAGGCGCACAATTTCAGGTGAGGTAAATTTGGTATAAGGATTTTTCTCGAGGTCCTCCATATAAATTTTCCAGACCAGCAGTGCCTCTTCGGCTTTGCGGCTGGTAAAGTCACCGGATAACTTGTCAACGGCCACATTGAAGCGGGAGATAAAGGCGTAGTATTCTTTTTGCAATTTTCGCAACGCGAAATATCTTCTGATGCGTTTACCAAACACAATCCAGGTGACGATCACCGCCACGATGATGACCAGACCGATGATCAGAAACACAGGATAATTCAGAATCCACTTCACATTCTGGTAGACCGTATTGGTTTTGAGGGGAAGCTGCTCCACTGAAACAGAATCGGGCATAACGGCAACACGATAGTTCAGGCGGATGCTGTCAAGTGCAGGGTAGACGGCAACACAATCTCTTTCGTGGATTACAAAGACTGGAAGCCTGAGCCGCTGGACGCTGTCGATCTCGAATGGGGTGAGAAAGTACACAACACTGTCATAGCTCGTATCGCCGTTCGACTTCGTGGTAAAGTATTTTTTTCCACTGATGTCAAAGGGCGCAAAGGAGAAGGTCGAATCCGGAAACAGAACTTGCTGTGCCCTGGGGTAGCGCGCGGTCAGTGAATACGGAATGATTTCACCAATGCTTGCCCGGTCTGCTTCGAAATGTCCTTTCACCTGTACGCCATCCTGTGCCCACGCCGGCGACAGTCCACACAGAAAATAAACTACAAAACGCATGATCTCCTTCATACCCGATTCGCTGTGCTTTTACTCACGAAGTCTTTAACGTTTTGTTTCTCACTTTGAACAGCCTCAGAAGTTTTGGCACATAGTCCTCGTCGGTGGTTACGCTCAGGTAATTGATTTGATGCTTTCGGCTGAACTTCGCGAGTTCTTCCTTGCGTTCGGTGTGCGCGCGGGAAAGTCTTGTGCGAAAGTCGCCAAAGGAAGTGTTGATCCACAGGGTCTTGTTGGATTCCTTGTCAAGCACCGGAATGATACCCAACTTGGGTAAACTCGTTTCCCGTTTGTCCGTTACCTGAATAATGACCAGGTCATGTTTGCGGGCCAGGGATTGTAAATTATGATAATAGTCCTCATCGATAAAGTCGGATATCATGATGATGACACTTTTTCGCTTCACAGAATTCAAAGCGAATGAAATGGCTTTTGCCAGGTTTGTTTTTGAAGAATGGGGGCGGAGCCTTTCGAGGTTGGCAATGATTTCGTAAGCCTGGCCAACGCCTTTCTTTGGCTTCATGAACTTTTCCCTTTCGTCTGAAAAACAGATCAACCCGACCTGGCTGGACTCTTTGGCACCGGAGAGGGCCAGGATGCCACAGATTTCCATGGAAATATCAAACTTGGTCTTGCCCGGGCTCCCAATGTTCTGTGAGCCACTTACATCCACAATGAAAAATATAGTTTGTTCTTTTTCTTCCTTAAAAGTCTTCACAAAGGTGCCATGCCCCTTGGCTGAAACATGCCAGTCGATGGCCCGAATGTCGTCACCGTACTGGTAGGGGCGGACATCGTCAAACTCCAGCCCTGATCCTTTGAAAATGGAGTGAAAGTCACCCTGCATCTGGCTGTTGATGGCCTTGCGAATCTGAATTTCGTACCGACGCAGCTTTTTGAGAAGTTCTTTCACTCCGGCATCATTTTAGTGGCGCTAAAATATGAGTAATTTGCCCCCGCCAAAAGAAAGATTTGTATGAGATTATTATCCCTGGTAGTAATTCTGCTTTTGAGCACCCTGATATCGTGTAAGAAGGAAAAAGAGCCGCAAGGTATCCTTTCCCGACCGGAAATGGTGGATTGGATGATTGATATCTACCTGGCGGAGGCAAGAACCCAGTTATTGTCACTAACCCACGACTCGGCTTACAAAATATTCGTTCCTTACCAGGACTCGCTCATGCGAACCAGGGGAATGCAGGATTCTACCCTCCGGAAATCTTACCAATATTATTTGGATCACCCTTCCGATCTGGAGGCCGTGTACGATACGGTCATTGATTCACTCAGCCTGCGGGAACAACGCTTGCGTCAGGCGCCAGCGGTCAAACCTTAAAGAATGATCTATCCGGATGATTTTGAGACCCGGTTGGGGTTTGATCAGGTACGCCAAAGGATCCTGGGATATTGCCTTGGTGACCCCGCCAAAAAACGTGTTTCAGAAATATCTTTCATTGCGGATTTTGATCACCTGCTCCCGATACTCCTTCAAAATGCCGAAGCCAAACAGATTATGGACCGCGGAGAGGATCTTCCCCTCCAGTCGTATGATGATCCGGAGAGTTGGTTTCAAATCGCAGCCATCGAAGGCAATTTTCTTGAGGGAACTGACTTCCTGAAAATTACAAAAGCCTGGCAGATGATACAGCAGGCAAAGCAGTTTCTTCAGAAGAACCAGGCTCAATGTCCAACTTTGTTTCAACTGACCCTCCCTGTAGGCGAGGGCAAAGTTTTTAACCTAGCCATTGGCAAAACGATTGACGACGAGGGTTTGGTAAAGGATAACGCTTCACCTGAACTGGCAAGGATCAGAAGACGGCGGAGGGAGGAGCAACTGAAGGTAAGGAGGGTGGCCGATCAAATCATGCGCCAGGCACGGGAAGCCGGCTGGACACCGGAGGGATCCAATCCCACGGTGCGGGATGGTCGCCTTGTCATTCCGATAACGGCAGAACATAAGCGAAAGATAAAAGGTTACATCATTGATCAATCTGCCACAGGCCAAACGGTTTACCTGGAGCCCGGTGAGGTCATGGAAGCCAACAATGACTTGCGTGACCTGGAACTGGAGGAGCGTCAGGAAGTTGTTCGCATCTTGCGGGAGCTGACAACCCTCTTATGTCAACACCTGCCTGAATTGCAGCAAGGATATGAATTTCTTTCCTGGGTGGATTTCAACAGGGCGAAAGCGAAATATTCAAGAGACCTGTCAGCGGGTCTTCCCTTTCTTGAAAAAATTCCGGCAGTGCGTTGGAAGAA
>JAYVEZ010000468.1:0-6275 GCA_043773645.1 Cytophagales bacterium | reverse complement strand
TCCTGATGGAAAGCGCATGCACGAATTTGAATACCAAAATGGAAAAGAAGTCCGGGCCATGGGCTGGCGCGAAAATGGAAAGACCTACATCAACTTTGTCGTGCGAAACGGAAAAAAATATGGGCTCACCAATGCGAGACTCTGCTATTCATTAAAGGATGAAAAAGGAATATATTCAATAACTAAAAACTAACTATGAAAAAGGCTATTCTCCTGTATGGGTTACTGATCGGCTTTACGGTCTCTTGTAAAAAAAGCGATCCCACGCCCTCCACGACAACCACCAATACAAGCTTACCGGATGTATTCACCAATAAATTCTCATCCTCAGTTACCGTGTATGTCGATGGTGATTTTATCGTACTCAAAAGCAAGGCGATCCCCAACCACAAAAGTCCCTACTTCAGCAAGACCGACAGCCGGTACGAAGCTTACAACGGGACCAACACCAGTTTTGCCATCAATCCCAATTCGATTATCGAACAGAGTCTGACGTTTAAAATTCCACTCAATCCAAAGGAGTCGGGCACCAAAACCGCCACATCACTGGGGCCGATGGGGATCTCAATAAATGGTGTACCGCTGTTCAATCAATACGCAGGCCCCAACCAACCGTTGGCTGGTGAAATCAATTCATTTGATCAGTACAATGGACATCCACAGCAGACAGGACAATACCATTATCACGTTGAGCCGCTTTATATCACCAGCACCAGCAGCAAAAGCTCATTGATTGGATATTTACTGGATGGCTTTCCGGTATACGGGCCCACCGAAAGCGGCAAAACCCTCGCCAGCTCAGACCTTGACACTTATCATGGACACTCTTCAGCAACAGCAGATTATCCCAATGGAATTTATCACTATCACATTACGGCAGATTCTCCCTATATCAATGGCGGAAAGTTTTTTGGAACCAGTGGCACGGTAACGCAATGACCAATTGCTCATCATCCATAAATTGTCCGACCTGATGGCCAGGGCAATTTAATTTTAGTATATTTATATGACTCCTCCCTTTGCGATTATGTCCATTACGCGAAAAGCATTTCTTGAATTGTCGCTCATTGGAATTGGATTTACAGCTTCTGCTGGGACGCTGGCCAAAGGAGTAGGTCGACAAAAAGAGCAACATCAACCCAATAAGACTATGTATTCTTGCCAATGGAACCTGAAGATTGTTTTTGGAAAACAAAAGCAAGCACTTGATATCATGAAAGAATGGGGAGCCGAGAAATTTCGGTCTTCCAATTTCAAGGTTTCTACAAACCGTGTCTTCACGGGATTTGTAGGTGAATCCGCCTCTCACGTTGTTGATGAATATATTTTTGAAAACCTCGCCGATTTTGAAAAGGCACTCGCCGACATGTCACAGCCGCAATTCAAACCATTTGCAGAGGCAATAGCGCCCTACGTGGTGCCCGGGAGTCAGGAATGGAAAATTTACAGGATATTGACCTGAGTTTAGACTGGCCCACACCAGGCTGGGGAGACTGCTATTCACGGTCGGGCCGTCTTCTGAGAAACACCGGCTCGCGATACATCTGGTCTTTGGTCAGCGAAGCGTAGCTGATTTCAGATAGCATCCCTGGTTCAATCCATTCGGTAATTTTTTCATCCACTACCTTGCCTCCTTTCATCGCAGACGCCTTGGTCAACTTCTTCTGTTTCTTCAATTCGATCAGCATTTCCTTCATCATGTTGTCATCAAAACCACTCCCTACCTTTCCTCGGTAGTACAGCGCACCATCTTTATTTTCAGCAATCTGGAGTGCTCCAAAGGTTTGACCGCGATTTCCTTTGCCCGGAGTATATCCTACAATGAAGCATTCTGCCGTTTGCCTCACCTTGATCTTCAGCCACACATCACTGCGGCGGCCTGGAAGGTATCTGCCATCTTTTCGCTTTGCCATGATTCCTTCCAGAGAATGTTCTCTTGCTGCCTCGAACAAGGAATCCCCATCCTCCATCGATTCGCTTACTCGATAAGCGGTGTCGGGGCGTACCGCATCGGTCAGCCATTCCTTTCGCCTCAGCAACGTTTCATTTACCAAAGGCCGCCCGTCGAGGTATAGGCAATCAAAAAGATAACAGAATACAGGACTTGTCTTGCTCATCTTTTGAATGTTCCCATCACCAGTGCCCATCAACCGATGGATCACTTTTTTGAAATCAGGCCTTCCGGTCTTGTCCAGGCAAACGATCTCGGCATCAAACAAACCACAGGTCGCTCGGAATGCCTTGTCAACCACCTGCAACTCCGGAAACTGCTTTGTAATGTCGTTGTTGTTGCGGCTTCTGATCCTGACTTGACCATCTTCCAGCGAAATCATCGCGCGGATACCATCCCACTTCACTTCATACATATACTCCTTGCCTCCAGGGACTTTCCCGGCGCTGTCAGACAACATGGGTTCAATGAAATCCGTGAGGTAATTGACTTGCGGTGTATCCACCCGCTCGAATAACCACTCCTTCTCTTTGATTTTATAGATCCGGTATTCGCCATTAACTTCTTTGCTATTGAGGCGAAAGTAAAATCCATCCTTCTTCTCTTTGGTGATCTGGTATTTTCCCAATGCATAGATCCACATGTCTCCGCCTCCGTATTGGCCTTTTGGAATGACCCCATCAAATGTGAGGTATTTCATAGGATGATCTTCTGTCTGCACCGCAAACCGCTTGACACCCGGGTGTGGTGGCAACCCGCGAGGCACGGCCCATGATTTCAATACACCATCCTGTTCCAAACGCAAGTCATAGTGGAGGTGCGACGCATGGTGCCGGTGCACCACAAAATTGTTTCCTCCCCCTTCGATGACCCTTGCCTCTGGTTCCGAAGTCTTTTTGAAGTCGCGTTTCTTCTCATAAGATTCGAGTTGCTCAGGAGTCTTTCTTTTCTTGTTCACCGGCAACTCCTTGGCGACCACTTTTCTTCTGTGGGTATGCAATTCAACTGCAAAAGCCCCGATGCCTTCCCATGCATCACCATCTTTCAAGACTTTGTCCAATGCGGTGCGAATGTTGTGTTCCAACGGACTTTTTAATGAATGCAGTTCATCCCATGTCAATGGCATAGACACCGGCGCGCCCACACGTCCCCTCAAACTGTAAGGTGACACGATGCTTTGACCCGTACGAATGCGATAGATATCGATCAGCACACGGCCTTTGCGGGCCTCTTTTTTAATGTGAAGGGTTGTCTCAGAGGCATTTCTATCGACGAAGGGCTGTGCAATGAGCTGGGCCGCTTCGAAGACGGTATGAAAATCAAACTTTGGTTCCAGCGGACAACAAATATGAATTCCCTTGCCCCCGGTGGTTTTCGCGAAAGCGGTATAGCCAAATGATTCAATAAACTCCTTTAAGCGCTCAGCAATGGGAACGACCTTGCTGAAATCATACCCTTCCGGCGGGTCAAGGTCAAAGACCATATAATCCGGACACTCAAAATTCGGCTTTCGGCTGTGGAGCTGGTGCAACTCCAACGAGGCCAGGTTGGCCAACCATACCAAGGTTGCAGGTTCGGTGGCGATGATGTAATCCTTCTTCTCCTCTTTGCCCAGTTTGGTGAATTCTATCCAGTCGGGGGCCCACTCAGGCCGGTTCTTTTGGTAAAACATTTCCCCATGGATTCCATCCGGAAACCGGATTAGGGTCAATGCACGACCTTTGACATGGTTAAGCAGCGTCGGAGCAATCTTCAGGTAATACTCAATGATTTCGGCCTTTACAATGTCGTCTTCCGGAAACAGGACCTTGTCCAAATTGGACAATTCAATCTTGCGTTTCCCGATGGTGACCCATTGTGATTTTTTTTTGGCCATGCAAATCAATCCACGGTGAGCGTAGGTCTATTTCGAAGGAAGATCATGCCAATCACAAAACAAATGGCCGCCACACCCATGGGATACCAAAGCCCGGCAAGCGGATCCCCCGCAGGGTTTGAAGAGGTCTTGCTCAACTCAAACAGGGCTACAGCCACGAACGGTGTAAGCCCCCCAAAAATGCCGTTGCCTATGTGATAAGGCAGCGACATGGATGTATATCGTATCCTCGTGGGGAACAATTCGACAAGAAAAGCGGCGATGGGTCCGTACGCCATGGCTACGAAAATAACTTGAAGCAGGACCAGCATCACCATGATCCAGAAGTCCCGTTGCGAGAGTTTCACCTCCCGTTTAGCAGTTCCGACTACCCCATCTGCTCCTTCTTTGGCTGTCTCAATCAGTTGAGTCCCATCTACAAATCCATGAAGGGTCACCACCGTCACCTCGGCTTCTACACCGGATCCTGTGGCTCGGCTGATATTTTTTATCTCAGGAATTTCAACTTTCGTTGATAAGTCGCTGAGGTTAAACATCTGCTGGTAGATTGGGCGGTAAAAAAGAACCGCGAACAAAAGTCCAGTCATCATGATGTACTTGCGGCCGATGGTATCTGAAATCTTGCCAAAGAAAATAATGAGCGGGGTTCCAAGCACCAACGCTACTGCAATGATGGCATAGGACTGCACAAATTCCAGTTGGCAAGTCTTCTGAATAAATGTAAGTGCATAAAACTGACCGGTATACCAAACGACACCCTGACCTGCTGTTGCACCAAACAAGGCGATCAAAACCAGTTTGAGATTTTCTTTCTTTCCAAAACTTTCAAGGATAGGATTGGCAGAAATTTTTCCCTCCGCTTTAATTTTTGCGAAGAGCGGCGACTCCTGCATCTTCAATCGGATATACACCGACACCGCTACCAGGATGGCGGACAATAGGAATGGAATTCTCCACCCCCATTCGGAAAAGGCATCAACCCCAATGGACTGTCGCACCACAAGAATTACACCCAACGAAACAAAAAGTCCAAGCGTGGCAGTGGTCTGAATAAAGCTGGTGTAATAACCGCGGTTGCCTGCTGGAGCATGTTCGGCTACATACGTTGCAGCACCGCCATATTCACCCCCCAATGCCAACCCCTGCACAATCCGCAGAAAAAGAACCAGCAAAGGTGCGGCAACGCCGATGGTTTGATATCCAGGAACAAGCCCAATAAGAAAGGTTGATGCTCCCATGAGGACGAGTGTAACAAGAAAGGTGTATTTTCTACCCACTTTATCTCCAAGCCTGCCGAAAACAATCGCCCCAAAAGGGCGCACGACAAAACCAATTGCGAAAGTCGCAAGGGTAGACAGAAAGGCAATGGTGGGATTCGTCTGAGGAAAGAACTGCACCGATAAGATCGTCGCAAGGCTTCCAAAAATATAGAAGTCGTACCACTCTATCAGGGTGCCCACCGATGAGGCAACAATAACGAACCAAAGACTTTTCTTGTCGGTGACGGAAACGTAGTCTTCTTTCATGCGGAACACTTTACACGTGAAATATAAGGGATTCAGGTCAAAAGAAAATCGCCTGAGCCTCCCGATGGGTGTACATGCTTATCGGAAACCGATGGTTGGGTGGAAGCGGCAATACGTGCGATGGCGCCCGGGCAACTTTTAACATATCCGTCCTATCAATGAATCTGGATCAGCTATGTTGTACCACCCACCATCAATGTTCGTGCTTCTCTCCTCCTCCATGCCAGGCCTCCGTTATCTTGTGAAAGCGGTCATGGAGTGCTGTCAGGGAGGCCCCAATTTCCTGATCCGTTGCGCCGGCCTTTATTTTGTCAGCCAGGTCATGGCTGTCGGTCTTTAGGTCTTCAAGGAGCGATTTCACCTCATCGGTATTCATCTTCTCGGGAGGTTTAGCTGCCTGCCAATTATCAGCTTCCATTGCCAGTTCTACAGCCAGCTTCCTCGCTGGCTCCAGGTTAGACGAATCTTTGTACGGATGGAATGCCTCGGCCATGAGCATGTGAAATGAGTCCATTTCAGGCCATTCATCCCCCCAGGCCTTTTCATGCGTTGTATCACTTTTCTTTTGGCAAGAGGCAAAAACTAAAAGCAACAATAGAATTGTCAGGTGTTTGACAGAATTTTTCATAAGCATTAATTGATGATTAGGAATAGTCCCACTTTGTCAACTTGAATCTTCTTTTCCCAACTGTTGAGAAATTGAAAGGCAAGGCCACGACGATTTATAAGGAGGCCCAAAGAAATCACGAAGAATTTAAAGTTAGTATTCAATTTGGCCTCTAATTTCATTGTGTCCTTTGTACTTTTGTCGTGGGCTTTGTGACCCCTTCCCGAGAATTATGTATCATTTGATAAACTTGACAAAGTAGGATTAGCATTAAATTCCTTGAGGCGAAAGGGTATTGGCGACCAATTCCCCAAG
>JAYVEZ010000467.1:0-2546 GCA_043773645.1 Cytophagales bacterium | reverse complement strand
TCCGTAGCCATTTATCGCCAAAACCTTGTTGATCAACTTTCGCTTTCAATTCGCTCCATTTGCTCAGTGCGGTGATTGAATAGATTCGGGTGATCATTTTGTTACCGGTGCGTGCCCGTTCAAAAGTTTCCACATGGCCACCCATGTTATGAATGGAGGTAACACCTTTCGATGCCACATAATGCATCGCTGTGTCCAGGGCCAGGTCTTCCTGATTCGAGGGAGGCTGTGGCATTTGGGTATTCACAAGACTCTCGGCGTTGTCTTTAAAGACGCCGGTAAGTTTTCCTTTTTTGTTCCTCACAATGGTTCCACCGGCAACATCTTTTGCCTGATCGGATACACCCGTTGCCTTCAGTGCAGCCGTATTGGCCAATGACATGTGACCGTCAAGTCGGTTGACCCACACCGGGTTGTTTCGCGTGACTGAGTCAATCCATTCACGCGTTGGAAGTTCACCACCCCAATTTTGATGATCCCAGTCGCCACCGGTGATCCAAGTACCAGGAGAAAGTTTTGCAACATATGACTTGAATCGCTGGATGAACTCATTGCGTGTTTTGGCATCGCGCAACTGAATGGACATCAACCGAAAACCGCCCTCCACAAAATGGGTATGGTTATCGATAAATCCAGGCACAATCAACTGCCCTTCTTTTGCTTCCATCTGCGCGGTGCCATCGCCTTGCCATTTCTTGATCTCATCAACGGTTCCGATGGCCACCACGGTATCGCCGCTAATGGCCATTGCCTCTGCATAAGGCTGGTCAGGATTTCCCGTCCAAATCTTGCCCGTAATGGTTTGATCGGCCGATGGATGTTTGGTACACGCGGCCGCGATGACAACCATGAGGCACAAGAGACTTGCGTTTTTCATTTTAATTTTGGGTTTTGGCGGTGACGGTCTTTGTCGCGGTTTGCTTTCTTCTCCATATTTTTTTGAAAGGCTTCCGTGAGGTTAATGCCCGTTTGATTCGCCAGACAGATCAGCACAAACAGCACATCGGCCATCTCTTCTCCGAGATCTTTGGTCTTGTCGGATTCCTTTTCAGACTGCTCGCCATAGCGCCTGGCCATAATGCGGGCCACTTCGCCCACTTCTTCGGTGAGGAGGGCCGTGTTGGTGAGTTCATTGAAGTAGCGGACGCCGTGGAGTTTGATCCATAGGTCGACTTGGTGTTGGGCTTCTTGTAGGGTCATATCCGAATTGATTGTTGCAGTCTCTCGTGAACCTGTTCTACTTCAAAATTCATGATTCAACATTCAAAATTCAATATTGAATAATGAATTCTGAATGTTGAATATCGAATTGGCTCTACCCACCTTACTCGAGTTCCTCAAAATTAATGTCCAACACTTCATACTTCTGCCAGCCAACAAAATCAAAATGCCACCATTCGGACGAGTTTACCTTGAAGCCATTCTGCTCCATGACCCGAATGATTGTCTCTCTGTTTTTTCTCGCTTCCGGATCTTTGATGGGTGTTGAGGGCCAGGCCTCCTTGCGGAAAGAGTCAAACTCCGTCGGCATTTTCAATTCTTTGCCTGTGCTCAATTCAACAATGGTCATGTCGAGGGCGCAGCCCCGGTTGTGGCGTGAACCCCGGTAGGGTGAAGCGACGTAGGTCGTGTCATGATACAATTCATAAAATTTGACCGTGGCAGCATACGGACGATACGCATCATACATTTTTACGCCCAATCCCTGCTTCGCGAAGGCTGCCTGTGCTTTTTTTAACCCCTCGGCCACCGGCCTGCGCGCATAGGCCTTTGCCTGGTTGTAAATTTTCTCTTTTGTAAAATTGTTCGTGGTGGCGTAGCGAATGTCCAGGACGATGCCGGGAATAAATTTCTCCAGGTCAACCAATTCCTTTTCAGGATTTTTTTTCAATGAGGCTTTGTAGTCGGCGTAGCGGATGGGTTGGAGACCATATTTGTTTTGGGCCATTCCCAGGACCGGAAGAAAAAGGATAATAATAAGCGACCTTTTCATACTTTTAAGAGTCATTTTTTATTCCCATGAAAATACTGAAAAGAATACTCATTGCGGCGGTCATCATTGTATTGGTCATTGCTGTCGCTGGCTATGTCTATTTGCAAACGACCAAGCCCATTTATTCAGGAGTGCAAACATTGCAAGGACTCAAGGCAGAGGTAGAGGTTTTGTATGACAACTATGGCGTGCCGCACATTTATGCGCAAACCGCAGAGGATGCCTATTTTGCCCTTGGCTACGCACACGCCCAAGACAGATTGTTTCAAATGGAGATGCTGCGACGTGCCGCCAGCGGAAGGCTCTCGGAAGTGCTTGGGAACAAATTGCTTCCGGTCGACAGACTCTTTCGTACGCTGGGGATCAACCAATTTGCCCGTGAGCATGCCAAAAAATTCTTAAGTTCGGACACATCAGACTTTCAAAATGCCGCGCTGTCCTATCAAAAAGGAATCAATGCGTTTATTCACACCGGCAAAACACCGCTTGAGTTTAGCATCATCGGCATTCCCAAAACAGACTTCACTCCGGAGGACATTTATCTCGCCGTTGG
>JAYVEZ010000466.1:0-2981 GCA_043773645.1 Cytophagales bacterium | reverse complement strand
CCTATCAAGGTCAATGTGAATGACCTGCGCAGGGAGATCAGCAAAGAGAATTTTTCTTCCGGCCCGATCGTCCTCGGGTATCTGCTGGAGGGGAAATTTTCATCCGTTTACAAAAACAGGTTTCTTCCCGAGGGTGTGGATTCGAGTGGATTCCGCAAAGAAGGAGTCCCTTCCAAAATGATTGTTATTGGAGATGGTGATATCGCGCGCAACGAGGTCAATCCCAGAACCGGTCAACCCCAGCCCCTGGGGTTCGATAGTTTCTCAGGCACAACATTTGCCAATCAGGAATTGATCATGAACATGGTTGCCTACCTGGTCAACCAAGACGGATTGATCAATGCACGCAACAAAGAGGTCAAGATCCGGCCACTCGACAAGGAAAAGATAAAAAACAGCCGATGGATGTGGCAGGCGATCAATTTAATACTGCCCATTATCCTGATCATTTTATTGGGAGCGTTAAAGGGTTTTCTCAGGGAGAGGAAATTTGGAAGATTTGGTAAAGATCAAAGCACAGCCAGTAGAATTTAAAGGAGGGCAATGCAAAAAAAGAGAAATACATATTTGGCAATCTTGCTTGCAATCCTGGCCATGACGTCCATGGGCCTGATGGTATTTACCCGGGAGGACGTCCGTTCCGCGGCGGATCGTGATTATTTCAAAGTTATTGAAACCGAGAAAGTAGATCGGGTGGTGCTGGGTGCTCCCACGGGGAGTGTTGAGTTGAAATTTGAAAACAATCGATGGCGCATCAATGAGAAATGGGATGCCGATGTTCAGATGATCAAGGTACTCTTTGCGACCTTGCGTCAGGTTGAACCCAGGAGACCGGTGGCTGCCAGGATGAAAGATTCTGTTGTTCAATGGCTGGCAAAAAGTGGAATCCGCGTTACCATATTTGAAGGCAATCAAACAAAACAGGAGTTTCTTGTGGGCGGCAATGACATCAAGACAGAAGCCTGGTTTCTGAAAGCGGGCGATGAACAGCCCTACCTCATGATGATACCGGGTTATCGCGTATACGTTGCGGGCATTTTTGAATTGCCAGAAAATGGCTGGAGAAACAAAAGGGTTTTTGATTTTAACTGGAGGAATTTCAGGTCTTTGACTGCCACATACTCTACCGACACCCGTGCTGGGTTTGAGGTAGAAATGAAGGGCCGTTACTTTGGGATCAGTAACATGGCGGCTGTTGATACGGCGAAGTTGAACAGTTATCTCGATGCCATGTCACTGCTATTTGCCACGCGGTTTGTTTCCCCTGATCAACCAGGCATTGACAGCGTAACCATTTTGCCGCCAATGACACGAATTGAAATCAAGGATATTGCCGGTAGGTCTTATGGACTTGAATTGTTTCCCTTGCGGAAGAAGAATGGTGAAATCATAGGGCGTATGGCCGATGGTCAGCTTGTGGCATTGGATAGGAGAGCAGTTGGGGAGATTGTGAAGAAGCGCAGCTATTTCGTACCGTAAGGACTAAGTCCTTGCATGATAAATGGTGAGCCATCAAGTCATGACTGGATTCGGCAGATACAGGAATTGAGTGGTGAAGGAAAATAAGGCCATTTCCGCGCCCGGCGGGTATTTTCAAAACCCATTTTCTTCCTAACTTAGCGGGCGCAACCAAAACTACTGAATTTACATGAAGTTCATCGTCAACTCCAGCTACTTGCTGAAGCAACTCTCTTATATCAACGGGGTGATCACCACCAATCCCGTGGTTCCTATCCTTGAAAACTTCCTTTTTGAAATCGACAAGAACCATTTGACGGTGACGGCATCTGATTTACAGACTTCCATGATAACGGAAATCACAGTAGAATCGAAGGAACGCGGAAACATCGCCGTACCGGCGAGGATCCTCCTCGATACCCTTAAGAACCTTCCTGATCAGCCGGTAACATTTTCTGTTGACGAGACAACCTATAGCATTGAGATCAGCTCCGACAACGGGCGGTACAAGCTCTCGGGTGAGAATGCCACGGATTTCCCAAAAGTTCCCTCTGTCAGCAACGACTTTTCGGCCGCCATTTCCTCTGATGTGCTGTCACGTGCGATCAACAATACCATCTTTGCTACCAGCAACGACGAACTTCGTCCTGCGATGACCGGTGTGTATGTCAACCTTGGTGAGAAAAACACCACATTCGTTTCCACCGATGGGCACCGTCTGGTGCGCTACCGCCGAACGGATGTGAAATCTGAAAGTGGAAATACGATTATTATTCCGCGCAAAGCGCTGAATTTATTGAAGGCAACTCTTCCTTCAGAAAACACCGACGTTACCATAGACTTCAACACCGCCAATGCGTTTTTCAAGTTTGGTACCATCCGGATGATTTGCCGCCTGATCGATGAGCGCTTCCCGGACTACGAGAATGTGATTCCGGCTTCCAGCACCATTAAGATGACCATCAGCCGTGGTGATTTTCTCAGCTCGCTGAAGCGGATTTCCATTTACGCCAACAAAACAACACACCAGGTGCGGTTGAAAATCACTGGAAGTGAGTTGCAGGTTTCGGCGGAGGACCTGGATTTCTCCAATGAAGCCAATGAACGGCTATCTTGTGAACATGAAGGAGAGGACATTGAGATAGGTTTCAATGCCCGGTTCATGATCGAGATGCTGAGCAACCTGGATACGGATCAAATAAAACTGAACATGTCGGCTCCCAACAAGGCTGGAGTGATTTTGCCAGTGGAGAAAGATAAGAATGAGGATATATTAATGCTGGTCATGCCCGTCATGCTGAACCAGTATGTATGACAGTTGTGTTTCCTTAACCTAAACCTTTACGGAGATGCAATGAGGCCTGCCAGGGTAACACCGGGCGGGCCTTCTTTTTTCAGCGGGGTATTCATTCAAATGCTGCGCCAACTTTTACATTTAATATTTGACGTTTTGCATTTTACATTTTTGAATTCCGAATGGAACGTGAAGCACTGCTATTGTTCCTTGATCGTTGAAAAATCAA
>JAYVEZ010000465.1:0-3677 GCA_043773645.1 Cytophagales bacterium | reverse complement strand
ACCACCTCTTTCTTCTTCTCCGCTTCATCCACAAAATCATACCCCGGCAACCAGGTAAACTCCTGCTGTACTTTTGAATTTTCTTTTAATATTGTTTTCGGGATGCGTCCATCAGAACTGATAAACCCAACCTGGTCAATATTGTCGTCGCCGTTGGGATCGGAGATGTATACCTTGAAATAGACCACCTCGTTTTCTTTCACATTCCAGAGGCTGTCGCTCGGGACCAGCAAAAGATCCGGAGGTAAATCAAGTTGTGTTTGTGCCACACGGATCTTGCCAACGGTTTCGGATTTGTCCGGTTGGTCTTGCACAATAAATTCAATAGTAAGTGGGGTGCTCTTCAGGGCGTTGAACTGACTGCGTGATGGCGTCCAGGTAAGCTGGCCGGAAGGAGTAAGCACGGCGCCTTCGGGCATTTGTGATTCACGTGGCTTAATAATGATCAAGTCACCGTCAGGGTCCCGCACGTAGTCGGCGGGGATCTGGTATCGGGAAAGGGTATTCTGTTTCACATAAAAAGTAGGGAGCTCCTCCACGATCGGTGGCCTGTTGACGTGATGCACAATGAAGTTGATGGGTTGACGTGCCCGCTTGCCATCTTTCCATTCAGCCTGAAAAATTACACTCACTTCCTTTTGTTTCTCCAGGCGGTTCATCAGGTCGTAGGAAGGAGTCCAGTTAAAATTTCCCGTCGAATCCAGTTGCATCCCAAAACCATTGCCGCCCTCCAATGAAAAACGAACCGGTGCCGTGTGGTCGCTGAGAGACAATTGAAAAGAGATGAGTTTACCTTCTTCCAGTTGAGTCCAGTTCGGGGCGTCGGGGAAAATCAATTGCTGACCAGAGACCGATAAGCAACCCAGTACCAAGAATATGAAGACAGCGGTTTTCATGGATAAAGATTGGCTAAAATTAACGTACGGATTCATCTTTTTTGGATAAACGCGTACATTCAGCAACAATTCGGCCATTTAGAGATGGGAAAAAGCAAAAAGCAACCGGTAGAGCATAATTTCTTTGAAGATGTGTATGCCGTGGTGAAACTCATTCCCAAGGGACGGGTAACGAATTATGGCGCCATCGCCCGCTACCTGGGCACCGCCATGAGCGCCCGCATGGTGGGATGGGCAATGAATGCTGCCCATGCACATAAAACCATTCCTGCCCATCGGGTAGTGAATGCCCAGGGTCTACTGACAGGAAAGCATCACTTCGAAACGGCCAATGCCATGCAGGAGCGTCTTGAGAAAGATGGTGTAAAAGTCAAAAACGATAAGGTGCAGGATTTTGAAAAACGATTCTGGGATCCGGCAAAGGAGTTATCTCTCTAGGTGTGGCGTTGTCATTGTTAGAATTCACCCAATTCAATTCAAGTGAATTCAGGCTACAGGCTTTAAGCTGCGCGTGCACCAGAATCAGCCTGCAGCTTGTAGCCAGAAGCCTGCGGCCTTCAACACCAAACTTGTAGAAATTATTTACTTTTGAACTGAAATAGTCATTCGAATCAGACCGATGAAAACCCCAGTAAAACCTGTTTACCGCGAAGAGAAGGCCGTCCAGGTGCTGGAAGAGGAAATCGACGTCAAAGACCTCGTCGTTTTCAACGATGATTTTAACACGTTTCAACATGTCATCGATACCCTCATCCGGGTATGCAAACACACAGCAGAGCAAGCAGAACAATGCACCATGCTGATACACTTCAAAGGAAAGTGTGCGGTAAAGACAGGGTTGTTTGAGGAGCTCAAGCCGATGAAGGATGCCATTTGCGAAGCTGGCATCGACGCCAAGATTGTTTGATCCCGCCGTAGGTCACCCCAGACACCAATCTCCTTGGAATATCCCTCAAAACTTATTGAAGATGCCGTCAATGAAGTGGCCAAGCTGCCGGGCATTGGCAAGAAGACTGCCTTGCGCCTCGTTTTGCATTTGGTGAAAGAGAATGAAAATAGAACGCAGGCATTGACAGAAGCGCTCAGCAAACTCCGGGCGAACATTAAATTCTGCAAGATATGTCACACCATTTCGGATGAAGATGAATGTGTGATCTGCCGCAGCCACAAACGCGACCGCAGCATGCTTTGTATTGTCGAAGACAGCAAGGACGTCATGGCCATTGAAAATACTTCACAATACCGGGGGGTGTACCATGTGCTGGGCGGGATCATTTCACCCATTCATGGCATTGGTCCATCTGAATTGAAAGTGGATTCGTTGCTGGCGCGTGTTGGAAATCCCGGGGGAGAAATAAAAGAGATTATTCTTGCCCTGAGCCCAACCCTGGAAGGGGACACCACCGCTTTTTATATTCACCGAAAATTGAAAGAGTATCCGGTGAAGATCACCTCCATCGCCCGTGGAATTCCGATGGGAGGGGACCTCGAGTATGCGGACGAGATTACTTTGGGTAGAAGCATCACCGCGAGGATCTTATTCAGCTAGTCATTGCCCCACTGGGGTTTTCTTTCTTTTTCAGCGGGTGCAATCGATTTAGTCTTGAATGAATTTATGCATGCGTTGCCGAAGCAACTTCGGATTTTAATTCCTTACTTTGTTTGCTTATTGTTTCCAACACATTGCCCTATGAATCGTCTTTCCAACCGCATTGAATCCATCGAAGAATCTGCTACCCTGGCCATGTCGGCCAAAGCCCGAGAGTATAAATCCAGGGGCATTGATGTCATTAACCTGAGCCTGGGCGAACCAGACTTTAAGACACCCCTTCACATTTGCGAAGCGGCCAAGAAGGCAATTGATGATGGAAAGTACTTTGCCTACCCTCCGGTGGCGGGCTATCAGGATCTTCGGGAGGCCATTGCTGCCAAGTATCAGAAAGAAAATCATGTTCCTTACAAGGCAGAAAACATTGTCGTGTCCAACGGGGCAAAACAATCCATTGCCAATGTGATGTTTTCGCTCATCAACCCCGGCGACGAAGTGGTTGTGTTCTCTCCGTACTGGGTCAGTTATGATGCCATCGTACGTTTGACAGAGGGAGTCCCCGTCATGGTGAAAGGCAGCCTTTCAAACGACTTTAAGGTATCAGCCGCCCAGCTCGAGAAAGCCATCACGACCAAAACCAAGGCCATTATTTTTTCTTCCCCTTGCAACCCAACTGGTTCTGTTTTTACCAAAAAAGAACTGCAGGACATTGCGGCGGTGGTGCTGAAGCATGAAGGACTGCTGATCATTGCAGACGAAATTTATGAACACATCAACTTCAGTGGCGACCAACTCAGCATTGCGTCGTTGCCCGGAATGTTTGAACGTACCATCACCGTGAACGGATTTGCGAAAGGATATGCCATGACCGGCTGGCGCGTAGGCTACATTGCGGCCCCTAAGTGGATAGCCGATGGCGCCAACAAGATGCAGGGGCAACTTACCTCTGCCAACAGTTCAATTTCGCAACGGGCAGCTTTCGCGGCGATCACCGGAGACCTTGCACCCACCTTGAAAATGGTTGAAGAGTATCGCCGCAGACGGGAAATTGTATATGCCCTGTTGAAAGAAATTCCGGGCGTGAAAGCAAATTACCCCCAAGGGGCATTTTACTTTTTTCCTGACGTAAGTTCTTATTTCGGAAAGTCAGACGGACAGCACACCATCAAGGATGGTGACGATTTCTGTTTATATTTATTGGACAAAGCGCACGTATCGCTGGTACCCGGCGG
>JAYVEZ010000464.1:0-8031 GCA_043773645.1 Cytophagales bacterium | reverse complement strand
CAATGTCACTCAAACAATCAAACGCGTCCCGGGCGGATCGAATGGTCACTACAGTCAGTGGATTGAAGCCTGCCTCGCCGGATACGGAAACATGGAGGTGAGCTCACCCTTCGATACGGCAGGCCCCATGACCGAATCCATATTGATGGGAAACCTTGCGATCCGGAGCAATGATTTTAGAAAACCCATACAAGATCGTCCCGGCCGATTTGCATATCCGGGACGCAACATCAAATTGTTGTGGGATGGACCCAATATGAAAATCACCAACTTCGATGAAGCCAATGCCTTCGTGAAGCGTGAGTATCGGGCAGGTTGGTCTCTGGGAGTTTAGGCTGGTGGATACTTAAATTGAATAGACAATGCCTGTAAAAAAAATCAACCCTCCCACCGCAGAGCAACTTTCTCGCCGGGATTTCATAAAGAAAGCAGGCATCGCTGCGGCCGCCTTTACAATTGTTCCCCGATTTGTATTGGGTGGCAAAAATTTCATTGCACCCAGTGATACACTCTACGTAGCCTGCATTGGCATCGGTGGCAAGGGCGAGTCCGATGTCAAGGGCATCAGCGATTGTCCGAACGTAAAGATTGCCGCCCTTTGCGATGTCGACGACAGGATGGCAAAGAAATCGCGCGCAGTATTCCCTTCCGCCCCCTACTATAAGGACTTTCGTCAAATGTTCGACAAGGAAAAAGGAATCGATGCCGTTTCTGTTTCTACTCCCGATCACACGCATGCCGTTGCCACGATGGCAGCGATCACCCGGGGTAAGCATGCGTACGTCCAAAAGCCATTAACACACACGATTTATGAGTCGCGCATGCTTGCAGAGGCGGCAAAAAAATACCAGGTCGTCACGCAGATGGGCAATCAGTTTGCTTCCGCCGACTATGTGAGAATTACAAAAGAATGGGTCGATGCGGGACTGATCGGCGATGTCACCCGTGTATATGCATGGACGAACCGGCCGGTGTGGCCACAGGGAATTGCTACGCCTACGGGCAAGTTTGATATCCCAAAAGAATTGGATTGGGACTTATGGCTCGGCCCCGCCAAATTTATTGACTATAATCCAGCCTATCTGCCTTTCAACTGGAGGGGATGGTGGCCATTTGGAACCGGTGCGCTCGGTGATATGGGCTGTCATATTCTTGATGCAGCATTTAGAATTCTCCCAATAGATTTCCCTAGTGAAGTTGAGTGCAGCAGCACCACTGCATGGGAAGGTTTCTTTAGAGAAGCAAACTATGTTGATAGCTGCCCAGCATCCTCCATCATTCACCTCAAGTTCCCACGCAAAGATGGAAAAGGTGTAATCAAAGTGACCTGGATGGATGGCGGCTTGCTCCCCGACCGGCCTGATGAACTTCTCCCCGACGAACCCATGGGTGACAGTGCAGGCGGTTATATTTTTGAGGGGAGCAAAGGAAAAATTATTGGCGATTATGCAATACCTCCCAAACTCCTTCCCAGTACAAGGATGAAAGAAGTATCATTGCCAGCACCTACCCTTCCGCGTGTTCCAGGGCAACAAGATGGACACTACAAGCAATGGGCAGACGCTTGCATGCTTGGGTATGGGAAATCAATATTAAGCTCGCCCTTTGAATACGCAGGTCCATTTACTGAGGCGGTGCTGATGGGTAACCTCGCCATCAGAAGCTACGGCATGAGGGGGCCGGGCGGCAATGGATATCCGGGTCGCAAGAAACTTCTTTGGGATGCAAAGAATATGAAGATCACCAACTTTGATGAGGCCAATGCTTTCGTAAAAAGCGACTACCGGTCTCCCTATACCTTATAAATCCTGATGCATGCCGAGAGAAGTAAGGATTCAAAAAGAGGAAATATTATCGAACAATTGGTACACGCTCAAAAAAGTTACTTTCGATTATAAAAAAAAGGATGGCACCTGGCATACCATCACCCGGGAAGCCTATGACCGGGGCAATGGCGCAGTCATCCTTCTCTATAATAAGCAGAAGAAAACCGTCATCCTCACACGACAATTTCGTTTACCCACTTACATCAATGGCAATGTTGATGGGATGCTGATTGAAGCGTGTGCCGGTCTCCTTGACAAAGACCAACCGGAAGAAGCCATACGTCGGGAGACGAAAGAAGAAACCGGTTACAAGGTTCACGAAGTGCACAAAATATTTGAAGCCTATATGTCTCCAGGATCTGTGACGGAGATCTTGTACTTCTTTGTGGCCGAATATACATCCAAAGAAAAGATGGATGAGGGTGGTGGGATCGACAATGAAGACATCGATGTGTTGGAACTGCCTTTTGACAAAGCCATTGCCATGATTCAGTCAGGTGAAATCAAAGATGGTAAGACAATCATGTTGCTCTACCACGCACAGATTCACCATTTGATCCTTTGAAGTAGAAATGCCGAATCGTTAACGCAAAAACTGCGATATTTCGGAATTCAAGATAGCCCTTAATAAGATTCCAGTATCCTGATCATGCTTAAGATCGATAGCCATACACATATCCTTCCCAAGAAGATGCCGAGCTGGACGGACAAGTTCGGCTATGGTGATTTTATCCATTTGCAACATCACAAGAAAGGATTTGCTAAAATGATGAAGGGGAATCAATTCTTTCGCGAAATCAAAGAAAACTGTTGGAATGCAGAACTGCGAATAAAGGAGTATGAAGCCTTTCATACCCAGGTACAGGTAGTATGCACCATTCCGGTAATGTTTTCATATTGGGCCAAGCCTTCAGATGGTCTCGTACTCTCGAGGTTTCTAAACGACCACATTGCCAAACTGTCGGTAAAATATCCTCGTCAGTACGTCGGGTTGGGCACGTTGCCAATGCAAGACACTGAACTTGCGATCGAAGAACTTACCCGATGCAAGAAGATCGGACTTCACGGGATACAGATTGGTTCAAACATCAACGATGAGAACCTGAATGAACCCCGCTTCTTCCCCATTTTTGCGGCTTGCCAAAAGCTGGGGATGGCGATACTGGTACATCCCTGGAATATGATGGGTGAACAGAAGATGACACGGTACTGGTTGCCCTGGCTGGTAGGAATGCCTGCAGAAACAGCCCGGGCAGTTTGCTCCATGATCTTTGGCGGGATTTTTGAAAGGTTACCAAACCTAAGGGTAAACTTTGCTCATGCCGGAGGATCATTTCTCGCTACCATCGGAAGGATTCAGCATGGCTTTGACTGTCGGCCCGATCTTGTCGCGATTGATAATCCGGTGGATCCCAGGAAATACCTGGGAAAATTTTGGGTGGATAGCATAACCCATGACCCGCTGATGCTGGAGTACGTCGTAAAGATGGTTGGTTCAAAGCGCGTCACCCTTGGGTCGGATTATCCGTTTCCTCTTGGAGACCTGGAGGTCGGAAAGTTTATTGAAGAAGCGAAGTTTTCTAAAAAAGTGAAAGAGGATATTTTTGCCAATGCTACCTTAGAATGGTTGGATCTATCGAGAAAAAAGTTTCTATGATGCGGATTTGCTTGCTGATTGCCTTCCTGTTGCCGTTATTCTCCACCTGCCTTGCCCAGGAGACCGAGCGGGAAAAAATCCGGATGCTCGAACAGCAGAAAGAATATGAAAGAGCACGCCTGGTTCGAATGCAAATGGACTCAGGCATTTATTATCTCAGTCATGAGCAATATGAATTGGCGGACACAAAATTGAAATATGCGCTCGCAAACATGCGAAGCATTCCATCAGACCTGGCCTATTACTTCGGCAAGAACTCCTACTTCATTGAGAAATATAAACAAAGTGTCGATTGGCTGACCAAATACATTCAGTTAAAAGGAACTACCGGACAGTACTCGGCAGAAGCATCCAGTTGGTTGAAGAAAGCCGAAGAAAGCCTGCTGGAAGAGCGCAAGGCTGAATCCATTCAGACAGCTGAGGTGCTATCCAGAGATTATACCATTGACTGCGGCCCAAGTGGAAAAGTGACATGCCCTGTTTGCAACGGGAGTACCGTGATTATCAAAAAGGATTACTTCGGTGAAACATATAAAACTTGCCCCTATTGCAGCAAACATGGATTCCTGACCTGCGAAGAGTACAATCTCCTGCTGCGGGGTCAGCTAAAGGCCCATCCTTAGCTAACACCACTTAGTCAAGGTGCAATGATTGGCAAATCCCTGTTCTTGCGCTATTTTTGCACTTTATTTTATGACGCCACTCCACAACCGCATCGACAAACGGGTTCTCAAGAGTCAACTCCATGCTGTTCCGCAGAGCAGACTGACCTTGTCATTTTATAAATATCACAAGATCCTTGATCCCGCCCTGTTCAGGGACCAACTTTATACACACCTGACTGCCTTGAGCGTACTTGGCAGAATCTATATTGCACAGGAAGGCATCAATGCTCAAATCAGTGTGCCTACCCACGGGTTCGAGGAATTCCGCAAAGCCCTTTACGGAATTGACTTCCTTCAAGGTGTACGGCTAAACATTGCCATAGAAGACAATGGTAAATCATTCTTTGTCCTCAAAATTCAGGTTAAGAAAAAAATCGTGGCGGATGGACTTCGAGATGAAACATTTGATGCTACCGATTCAGGGAAGCACCTTACGGCTACCCAATTCAATGAGATCACTGATCAACCGGATACCATTGTTGTTGATATGCGCAATCATTATGAAAGCGAGGTTGGGCATTTTCAAAATGCCATCTGCCCGGACGTCGATACTTTCAAAGATGCATTGCCAGCTGCTGAAAATATCCTTGCGGACAAGAAAGAAAAGAACATTGTAATGTACTGCACCGGTGGAATCCGGTGTGAGAAGGCAAGCGCCTGGATGAAGCACCGGGGATTCCAACATGTCTTTCAGCTTGACGGTGGAATCATAGAATATGCACGCCAGATAAAGCAACATGGACTGAAGAATAAGTTCTTAGGTAAGAATTTTGTTTTTGACGAACGCTTGGGCGAAAGGATATCAGATGAGATCATCAGTGTCTGCCACCAATGTGGTAAAGCATGTGATGCCCACACCAACTGCAGGAATGAAGCGTGTCATTTGCTTTTTATCCAGTGTGACGCATGTGCTGAGAAATATGCAAGATGCTGCTCAGTGGAATGCAAGGAAATTGTAGCACTGCCAGCTCCAGTCCAAAAGGAATTGAGAAAAGGCAAAGCCCAGGGCAGGATGGTTTATAAAAAGGGAAGGTGGAAATCGGTAACCAGTAGTCGGTAAGAGGTAATCGGTAGATCTATCTTGGAGGCTGAAGTTTTCAGCCAAATAGCTCCATTAACAATTAATCATTGACCATTAACAATTGATTCCGCCACTATGATTCGCATCGGCATTATCAATATATCAGACCGCGCCAGCAAGGGAATCTATGAAGATCTTCCAGGGCAGGCGATCGCAGCGAGGTTGAGCGAATACCTCATCAGTCCATGGGAGAAAGAGTACGCCGTAATACCCGATGAGCAACTGCTGATTGAGCAAAAGCTGATTGAGATGGCCGACCTCAAGAATTGCAGTTTGATTGTCACTTCCGGTGGAACGGGGCCCTCCCCCCGGGATGTTACCCCAGAGGCTACACAAGCCGTCTGTAACAAAATGATGCCAGGCTTTGGCGAACGGATGCGAGCAGAAAGCCTCAGATTCGTTCCCACGGCCATTCTTTCACGCCAAACTGCTGGAATCAGGAACAAGACCCTGATTGTAAATTTGCCCGGAAAACCGAAGTCAATTCGCGAGTGTCTGGATGCCGTTTTTCCGGCAATTCCTTATTGCTTAGATTTGCTGGGAGGTCCTTATCTGGAATGCAACGAGTTGATAATAAAAGCGTTCCGACCTCCACCTCAATAAAGTAATGACATGGCGAAGATCAAGTACTATTACGATACTGAATCCTGTAAGTATATCCGTGTAAAAACATCGACAGGTGATATCGTGCTCAACACGCTGGGGATCCTGTCGCTGACGATGGCCATGGCTGTAGGACTACTCCTCCTATATAGCAACTACTTTGAGTCTCCCAAGGAAATCATGCTCAAGAATGAGGTGAAGGAAATGGAGTTCTATTTCGAAGAACTTCAGAAAAAAACAAATGACCTGGACAAAATATTGGCCGACATGGCCTACCGCGACGATAACATCTACAGGGTTGTACTCGGCTCGGAACCGATCAATAAATCCATCCGTGAAGCTGGAGTAGGTGGAGTAGACCGTTATGAAGATATCAAGAACAAGGACATCAATCATGAAGAAACCATTGTCAAACTCAATGAGTCGCTGGATAAGCTGAGGAGAAAAGTCTACATCGAATCCAAGTCACACGATGAACTCATAGAACTCGCCGAAAACAAGGAAAAACTATTCGCAGCAATTCCCGCCATACAGCCGGTACCTAAAAAGGCCACCGTCGTATTGGCTTCTGGGTTTGGAATTCGCATTCATCCCATTTACAAGGTTCGCAAAATGCACACAGGCATTGACTTCGCGGCTCCCATCGGCACGCCCATCTACGCTGCCGCAGACGGAGTAGTGGACAATATCGAGATCAGCTTTACGGGCTATGGAAAGAAAGTCGAAATCGACCATGGCTTCGGCTACCGTACCCGCTACGCACACATGCATGCTTTTGCTGTACGCAACGGACAACACCTTAAGCGCGGAGAGTTGATAGGGTTTGTCGGTGACACAGGCCTCTCTACAGCCCCACATTTACACTATGAAGTCTTTATCAATGGTGCTCAGGTCAATCCCATTCACTATTTCTTTAATGACCTCAATCCGGCCGAGTACGCCAAAATAATTGAGCTCGCCTCCATTGAGAATCAGAGCCTGGGCATGTAATCCGGCAATCCCAGCATCCCATCAATCTGGATTACATACTCTTCAGAGTGCCAAAGCATATTTTTCGGGCAATTACCGGCTTTCAACGCTTGATCATAATGATTAGATTTGTGCTGCAAAAAATATAGCGGGAAACAAGGCAATATCGCTCCAACCCTGATTCCTTATATAAGTATGGCAAAAATTCATTATTACTACGACACTGAATCGTGCAAGTACGTACGGGATGAAGCCTCCACGGGGGACATTATCCTCAATGCCATCGGAATCTTGTCAGTAACGGTTGCCATGGCCGTGGGCCTCTTGCTGGTTTATAGCAATTACTTTGAGTCACCGAAAGAAGTCCTGCTGAAAAACGACGTGAAAGAATTGGAATTCAATCTGGCTGAACTCCAACATCGCATCATTGAACTGGATAAAATTTTGACGGGAATAGCCTATAGAGATGACAACATCTATCGCGTGGTATTGGGTGCTGAACCCATTGACAAATCGATTCGTGAAGCAGGTGTAGGAGGTGCCAGCCGCTATGAAGCGATCAAGGGAAAACACTTTCTTCACAAAGAGGCCATTATCAGACTGAATGAATCATTGGATAAACTTCGCAGAAAAGTATATATAGAGTCTAAGTCCCACGACGAGATTGTAGAACTAGCAGACAGCAAGGAAAAACTTTTCGCCGCCATTCCCGCCATCCAACCCATATCCAAGAATGTGGCCGTTGTTTCTTCAGGGTTTGGAAACCGCCGAGATCCGATCACAAAAATGTTTGGGACTCATCCCGGAATAGATTTTGCCGCCCCGATGGGCACCCCTATTTATGCCACTGCCGATGGCATCGTTGACAACACAGAGATCAGTTTCATTGGTTACGGTAAGAAAGTTGAAGTCGATCATGGATTTGGTTATCGCACTCGATACGCGCACATGAATGCTTTTGTGGTCAGACAAGGACAGGCCGTGAAACGCGGGGAGTTAATTGGGTATGTCGGCACCACCGGCCATTCCACTGCACCGCACTTGCATTATGAGGTCTTCATCAACCGCGGCCAGGTAAACCCTATTTACTACTTCTTCAATGACCTAAATCCCACTGAATACGCTAAAATCATTGAACTGGCTTCGATTGAAAATCAAAGCCTTGGAGATGTGAACTATAGCGTTGAACAGCGGCAGCCTGAAAAATCGCAACGAATTCACTAAAATCAG
>JAYVEZ010000463.1:0-4211 GCA_043773645.1 Cytophagales bacterium | reverse complement strand
AAAAATCAGGAGCGCCCAAAGAAAAGCGAAGTCTACGCCCACGATGATCAAGACCCCGTAGCCAAGGATGCCGGTCAGGGCGCTGACGAATGCCTTTACCATAACATATTTATTGGTCGAAGTATAAATCTGGTCCATCAGGAACTGGATTTTTTCCACTTGCGCGGGAGTGGCTGTAAGGAGCAAAAGCTTTTTGTTAAATGAATGTTCCTCCAGGATGATGAAGATCGCATAGATGATTACCAGAAACAGGTTCCCTACCAGCGCTGTAATGGAGGTGAGAAAGTTCTTGAGAAACCCCTGGATATTCAGTTCGCCAATTTTGCTTTTAAGGCCCTCTGCAATATTTCCGATGCCATACTCCTCACCCAGGGATGCAATGCGCATGTACAAAGTTGATTGATATTCACCATAATGCGTGAGCAGTTCGCTGATATTGGATACAAGAATTTGAATGGTCACTTCCACAAGCCCGATGATGATTAGGGTGGCAAGGGCTCTTCGAACCCAAAGGTTCAGGGGTTTGCCCCGAAATTTAATTTTTTCAATGAGTCCATTGAATGCTTTGATCAGGTACCACAATAAAATACCTAGGGCAATGGGCTTCAGAACTTCTTTGAAATAGATCAGAAAGAAAATAACAAGGGCCAGGAACAGCGCTACGCAAAGTGATTTGAACAGGAGGGATTCAGTAAATCGCTTTTGGTCCATGGGTACGAGGTGCTTTTTGCGAATGTACGAAGAGGAGGAGTATAGTTGTTAGTCCCGATAGCGATCAGGATGGTTGATCGTTGTTCGGGGCAAGCGAACAACGATCAACCAGCAACGATTTTACAAACTAGCGCGACCGCCCCAACTCGCTTAATTTATCCACATCATTATTCACCGACAGAATCAGCACGCAGGCAGCCGTACAAAACACCGGGCTGGTAATGCAATGGTGGCCGCTCCAACTGCCATCATCATTTTGAATTTTGAGCAGACGACCGCTGATGTTGTCATACCACTTTTTCCACTCATTGTCTTTGCCGATGATCATGCCCTCACCCGTTTGCAGATAGCTTAAGAATTCTTCCCCTCCATTGCTGCCGAAACCGTCCATGACATCTTGCCGCTGGGCCTGGACTTTGCCGGCTTGGTACACTTCGTAAGCCGTGGCGTACTTCATCGCTTCATCTTTGCTGAATCCGATGGTCTCCAGGTTGCTGGCAGAGGGGGCTGCATTGACTGCCAGTCGACCGTCGCGTTTTGCCTTTTGTATTTCTTCTTCTGCCCTCCGCGCTTCTTTCGCACTGGCTCGTGTCGATCCGGTAACGGAGTATAGCATAACCCCGGCACCCAGTTCGGTCTTCACATCACCTGTTTTTGAATCGTAGTTATTCTTTTGAAATTCCCGTGCCTTGTCCAGTATATGGTCATCTACTTTGGCACCTTGTGCCTGTGCAGCTTCCAGGGCGTTGGTCGCGAATGATGATTGTAACACACCCGCCCAGCCTGATCCAACAAAACTTCCATTGCCGTCTTGTCCTTTTTGGATTTTTGCCACACATACATCGTTGGCTCTTTTTACCCTTGCCTTGAGCTGTGCATCGTGGTCAAGGTATCCATCCAGCAGGTTTGAAAGAAACTGTGAGGTGAGAATCACGTCTATGTTGGCGCCCAGCTTGATTTGTATCTGAGTACCTGTTTGGTCCGTGATGGTAAAACTCTCTGGCAAAGAACTTTCTACTGAATTCAGAAGATATTGAAGTGCGCTCCGGAGCGACGAGGAATAGGTGCCATGCTGAAGGGTGCTGCCACTCCTCAAAAGTGCCATGGCAACCATCGAAGTAGTGGCAGGGTCGGAAGGTACGGCATGCGGATCCATTACATCCTGCCGGTGGTGGCTTCCCGCGCCCCAACCTCCCTTCTGACCCTGGGCTTGAATAATCCATGCCAATCCATGTTGGATGGATGCCTGGGATTTCTCTGAGGTCAGGTAGACAAAACTTGAATCAGAAGATTCCTCGCCCATGATGGTGCGAAACACGCAGCCTTTGGGAATGGAACGATAGGTGCTGAGGTGCTTTCGGGTGGTTCCGTTTCGAAAGCTAAAGGAGACTAACATGAATGTGCTGACGACAACCAATGCGATCATCACTGTTTTCCAGGTTTTCATACTGTAGGGTTTAATTGTTTTCTACCAGGATGAACCGTGGAGCATTATTCCATACGGAAATCAGAAATATTTTTGTTTTTGAATGGAAGCATTGAATTGCGGGTTGCTTTCCAGGGTCAAAATGCAGGCGATTCGCCTTTGTTTGGTGTTGCTATCGAGCGCCATCCGCGCCGAACAAATATCGGTTAGCCAAGATAGTAGAGGCCTATCTTGGGTCAAAATATCCCATCTGGCGGAGAAATGCGATTTGATCGAAGTAGGTCATCTCCCTGATGATCTTGCCATTTTCAACGTCAATGCGGGTTGCATTTTTTAGGGTGTACTTTTTCCCAACAAAATAGTCAGGTATCGTAGCCTCTAAACCACTTTGAACCATGGTCCCGGTCGACGTGTATTCAATTACTGCCGAATGGTCGTCGAGTGTAATCCGTGTTATTTCATACTTCAAGTCCGGCGATGAGGCAAAATAGCGGGTGTAAGCGCCACGGATGCCGGCGGGGCCGATCTCCGCTTTATCAAAACCAACGGATTCTATTTTGGCACTGTCAGCATAAAGATTTCCGAGGTCCTCAAGATTCTGTTGATTCAAAGTCTCAATTCTGGCTTTGGCGGTTTTCTCCAGGGCTTTTTTAGGTTCCGTACAGGCTATCGCCAGCAGCATCACGAACAGGATATTGAATCTTGAATACATAAGAGTGAAGATTTATTTACGGTCCAGTAAATGAAAATTTCCAAGTCGAATCTGTGCTGGTCTTATTTTGTCAGCTGCACCGGTGTCCATAAACGTCATTCGAATGAGACGGCCATCATCATAGGTGAAGGTGATGGTATAATCGTACACTTCGTACTTGCCCGATCCCGTCAACTTATCTTGCATGTCTTCAGTATATCCTTTGACATGCCGGGTCCAGTAGATTGCTCCATGGTCGGCGAATCTTCCATCAGAAGTAAAGTCGATGGTGGGTTCAAGGCCAACATACGCTGCGGGATCTTTTTCAGCAGTGTAGGATCCTTCCATTCGTTGGTTGTCGTTGCGGAGCACTTTATAAAAATGGTCTTTGTTAAAGAGCAAGACATCATTCTCAAGGGATATTGGATAAACAAGTGAGGCACCAAATCGAATGGACCCATTCCCCTTGTCAAAAGACCAGTTGCCCCAGTAGTCCGGATTTTTCGTACGCTGTTGCTCGTGGTCAAGAAGGCCGTCGCTCGATACGGCGTTAAAGAAGCTGCCGTCTTCAAAAAAAGCGATGTGGGTTTGGCGCGTGCTGCTCGACGTTCCGTAGTAGCTGTAACCTGTGCCAGCGGCATTGGTTATTCCACCTACCGTCGTGCTGGTCTTGAGTCCCCACCAGACACCCACGATGGGATTAGCGCTGTTGAACGCGGAACCTTTTGCGATCGTCGGAGCAGCGTTCGTGACAGCGATAACTTTCGTGGATTGAGCGGCCTGGGTCAGTGCATCAGCAATCTTTGATTCCGGTTTCACACTTTCTATGAAGGCTGAAATGTCTGACCCAAAAGAATTTGTGTTGATATCCATGCGGATACTTGTTACCCTTCCATGTCCTACAACTGTGACGAGCATCACCACAAAATCGCCTTTGCTGAATTTAACCGGGGATGAGCCACTGATTACAGTCCAGCCATCTTCCGGACCGACTTGCTGCGTTTCGGTCGGCACCTCCACGGGTTCCTCTGTGGTCTTTCTAATGAGATCATTCCACTCGACCTGGAATTCTTGTTTCAGATCTCCGGTACCTGCCCGGCTTGAATAGATCGCAAATGTGCAATAGGCGGTCTTCTCGTCATTGAATCGCACAAATTGAATATAATCTTTCCCGGATTGCCGGCTGTACCCAGCAGGAGGAGAGAAGGTAAGGATGTCATAGGTTTCCGTCTGACCATAGGCTGTAGTGAAGAAGAACCACGCGAAAACGACGAAGATAATTTGTGGCATGGCCTTCAAGATTGTATGGTGAAGATAGATTAAAAAAATCTGGAGGCTGAATGCTTCCGAAATAAAAAAAACCTGCTGAGGCAGGTTTTTTTT
>JAYVEZ010000462.1:0-2912 GCA_043773645.1 Cytophagales bacterium | reverse complement strand
AGTAAAAAACTCTCTGGATTAATTCCCGCTTCTATCCTAAAGGTTTCAGAAAGTGGCATTGAATCGCCGGAGGCAATTGTCGATTTGAAGGGCTATGGGTTTAATGGTTTTCTAATGGGTCAAACATTTATGCAAGCAGATCAGCCCGAGAAGGCAGCCATGGATTTTATTACGAAGTTGAGAGCGTTGGAATCAAAAGTAGGATAATGGCGAACATTAAACTCAAAGTATGTGGCATGCGCGATCCCGGAAATATCTTGCAAATCGCTGCGCTCCATCCCGATTACATGGGCTTCATTTTCTACAACGGCTCCCCTCGATTCGTGGGTAATTATTTTTCCATTCCGGAGGAGTTTCCTGTGGAAGTCAAAAGAGTGGGGGTTTTTGTAAATGAGTCGATAGAAGAAATTCTGAGGTTTGCAAAAATTCATCGCCTTGACTTCATACAGATGCATGGTTCGGAATCTGCCGAGTACTGCCGTGCCGTGCAGCAGCAGGACATCGGGGTTATCAAGACATTCTCCATCCATGATGGTTTTGATTTTGATCAACTTGCCGCTTATAAAAGTGTTGTCGATTATTTTCTTTTTGACACAAAAGGTAAGTTCCTTGGTGGGAATGGGGTGGCATTTGACTGGAATGTTCTTCGGCGCTACGATCAGGAGGTTCCATTCTTTCTCAGTGGTGGAATTTCGCCGGACCATGCACGTCAGTTCAGTTCCCTGGAGGGGTTAAATGTTCACGCCCTGGATGTGAACAGCGGAGTGGAAGAATCCGTTGGAAATAAGGATGCGGCACTGGTGAAGAAAATGAAGGAATTTTAATTTAACAAGCTATGAAATACAACGTGTCAGAGAAAGGATATTATGGCCAGTTTGGTGGAGCTTTTATTCCAGAGATGCTATATCCCAATGTGGATGAACTGCGGGCATCCTACTTGAAGATTATCCACTCCACGGATTTTCAACTGGAATTTCATATACTCCTGAAGGATTATGTAGGAAGGCCGACACCGCTATTTTTTGCGGCACGGCTGTCAGAGAAGTACAATGCAAAAATCTACCTCAAGCGCGAAGATCTTTGTCACACGGGTGCGCACAAAATAAATAATACGGTGGGCCAGATATTGTTGGCCAGGCGTCTTGGAAAGAAAAAAATTATAGCTGAAACGGGTGCCGGTCAGCACGGCGTGGCAACAGCAACCGTATGTGCCTTAATGGGCATGGAGTGTACAGTGTATATGGGTAAACACGACATGGAACGACAAAGACCCAATGTGGAAAGGATGCGCATTCTGGGTGCTACTGTGGTGCCCGCCTTGAGTGGCAGCATGACCTTGAAAGATGCAACCAATGAGGCCATGCGCCATTGGATCAATCACCCGGACGACACCCATTACATCATAGGATCCGTGGTGGGACCTCATCCATATCCGGATATGGTCGCAAGATTTCAGTCCGTGATCAGCGAGGAAATGAAGGAACAACTGATTCAAAAAGAAGGGAATCAATTTCCTGACTATGTAATTGCCTGCGTTGGCGGTGGGAGCAACGCTGCGGGTGCTTTCTATCACTACCTCGATGCAGCGCATGTTAACTTAATAGGCGTGGAGGCAGCAGGCAGAGGCGTTGATTCAGGTCAATCCGCAGCGACGACTGTATTGGGCAAGCCGGGAGTCCTTCATGGAAGCAAGACACTCCTCATGCAGACGGAGGATGGTCAGGTCGTGGAGCCATATTCTATTTCAGCAGGATTGGACTATCCGGGTATCGGGCCGATGCATGCCCATTTATTTGACGTGGGTCGGGTCCAATTCATGAGTGCCACCGATGACGAAGCGATGGAGTCTGGCATCGAATTGAGCAGGATGGAAGGAATTATTCCCGCGATTGAGACAGCCCATGCCGTGGCCGTCTTAAAAAAAATCAACTTTGATCATGACGATGTGGTCGTTATTAATTTGTCTGGCAGGGGAGATAAGGATTTGGAGACCTATATTAAGTGGGGAAAGTACTGATGTAAATAGATGACCCCGGTGTTGCAAATGATAAACATCACATTCTGTATATTGACCCGTTGAGTAGTAGAATTATGAAAGGATTTTTTCTTGCCCTTATTGTATGTGTCTTTGTGCGATGCGATTCCAAAAGGGTAGCAATGGTTGCGGAAGACAATACCATCTATGTATCGGAGATCAAGGCGTGGGACCAGCAACGGGCCGGTGATCTTAAGGGTCCGAAAGGCTGGCTCAATCTTGCTGGATTATTCTGGCTTGAAGAAGGCATCAATACGGTAGGGAGCGGAAGCAAGAATTTAATTGTATTTCCAGAGGGGAAAATTCCGGAACGCGCAGGATTCTTTATGGTGAAAGAAAACAAGGTTGTCTTTGAAGCAGCTCCGGATGCTGTGATTACATCAGAAGGAAGGCCGATTAAAAGAATGATTGTATTCCAGCCCGATTCCGTTGCGCGCAACATGGAGTACGGAATGCTGCAGTGGTTTATCATAAAAAGAGACAACAAATTTGGGATTCGCCTCCGTGATTTTGAAAGTCCTGCGTTGGTAAACTTCAAGGGAATTCAACGGTACCCGATCTACTTAACCTGGAGGCTTCATGCTAAATTTAAAGCAGCGGGGGAGGCAAGGAAAATCGACATTACCAATATTATAGGACAAACAACGCTGCAGCCTTCACCGGGTGCCCTTGTCTTTGAAATCAATTCCAAAGAGTATCAACTGGATGTAATCGATGAAGGCAGTGCTGAGTATTTTGTGATTTTTGGAGACTCTACCAATGCGCATGAAACCTATGGGGCTGGACGCTATATCTATGTCAGCAAGCCGGACGCAGAGGGGAATACCATTATTGATTTTAACAAGGCACAGAATCCGCCCTGCGCCTTCACTTCCTT
>JAYVEZ010000461.1:0-5866 GCA_043773645.1 Cytophagales bacterium | reverse complement strand
GCGGTGCAACAAAGAACTATACCGGAGAGCAAGTGATCGAGGCCATCCTTGATGATCCCAAGACAGCCAGGTTTATCACCGGCAAACTCTACCGATATTTTGTTTCCGATGCAAGTGCCATTGACCCCGTCATTGATGATTGGGCAAAAGGGTTCTACCATTCCGGTTACAACATTGAAAAACTCCTTCAGGTTATTTTTCAGTCGGAGGCATTCAATAATCCCTCCAATATTGGCACCCGGATAAAATCACCGATCGAGTTATTGATTGGACTGCAACTGCACACGGGAGGAAAATTTGACAATCCTCAAAGCCTGGTGTTCCTGCAGCGCGCACTCGGTCAGATCTTATTCTATCCACCCAATGTAAGCGGATGGCCCATGGGAAAAGCGTGGATCGACAGTACGAGTCTTGCCTTTCGTATTGGCCTGCCTCAGCTACTATTTGGAGGTGCAGAAACGGATTTTGAAGCGAGCGACGATGGCGATGCCAATGGTCTCGGAAAAATACCGGAAGGTAAAAGGCGCCTTCATTGCAATGTTGACTGGTCAGCCATTGCCGCAAGATTTACAAAATCGGATGCTGATTCCACCCAGGCCATGGCAGAAGATTTCCTGCTGGCACGACCTGCTTCAAGTGACAATCGGAACTATATCGCACGCCTTGCCGCCGGTTCACCCAATGAAACGGAATTCATCAAGAAGATATTTATCGGATACATGGCATTACCAGACTATCAAATGTGCTGATTATGGAAAAACTATCAAGAAGGAGGTTCATTCAACGCTCCATGCTCGCAACCTCCGGTTCCCTGCTGGTGCCACAATTTCTGAAAGCCTTTGAGAACAGAAGTCTTCCGGATACCTCCGATAAGATTCTGATCATCCTCCAGCTGTCCGGGGGAAATGATGGACTCAACACCGTGGTGCCTTACCGCAACGACCTGTACTACCAGGCAAGGCCTACCCTCGGCATTACGAAGGAAAAGATCATTTCGGTCTCTGATGAGTTGGGATTCAATCCCGCGTTAGCACCCTTCCGTGAACTTTATGACCAGGGTCACCTGACAGTTATTAACAATGTAGGCTATCCCAATCCCGATCGGTCACACTTTCGATCGATGGACATTTGGCAGACCGCCAGTCAATCAAATGAATATCTTTCAACAGGCTGGATTGGTCGCTATCTTGACTCCAGCTGCGAACAATGCGGAGCACATACCGCGGTGGAGATAGACGACTCACTCAGTTTGGTCATGCGCGGCGAATCCATTAAAGGAATGGCCATCAAGGACCCGGCCAAACTGTACCAGGCTACGCAAACACCCTTCTTCAAGAAAGTCTCAGAGGGTCACTCCGACGAACCCACCCTCAACTACCTGTACAAAACCATGGCTGAGACTGTCTCCAACGCAAAGTATATCTACGACAAGTCGCACGTTTTGCATTCCACTATTGAATATCCAAACTCCGAATTTGCCAAAAGGCTGAAGACCATTGCGGAACTCATTCAATCTGGAATTCAAACAAAAGTGTACTATGCCTCTCTTTCGGGATTTGATACCCATGTGAGGCAGGCCGGACAACAGGAGCGGTTGCTCACCATGTATTCAGAAGCCGTGAGCACGCTTGTAAAAGATCTGAAGGCATCCGGAAATTTTGACCGCTCGATGATCATGACATTCTCCGAATTTGGCCGACGGGTGGAAGAAAATGCAAGCGGCGGCACAGACCACGGTACAGCTAATAACCTATTCCTTGTCGGGGGCAAACTCAAGAAACCAGGCTTCTACAATGAGACACCGAATCTTACAACACTGGACCAGGGAGATTTGATATATGATATCGACTTCAGGCAAGTCTACGCCACCCTGCTGAAGAACTGGCTTGGAGCCGATGACCGGATTATACTTTCGCAAGGGTTTCAGTCGCTGGGGTTGGTTTAGTTTCACTTTTGCTACCTGTGCGTGCATTCACTTTGCGGGCTCTGCGGTTAAGCTTTCCAAGTTAAGGTTAAGTTCGCGTTCTATCGAAAAAATACACTTAACCGCCAAGTGCAAAGATTTACGCAAAGAGCGCCGAGGCTGCGGTAGGAGGAGTCACTGCCCTGGATTTCCTATCTTGCCAGCATGAGAGTAATAGGAGAGATTTCACACCCTGATTGCAAAATCACCATCTTCCACTGGAACAATCGTTACCTGATCAAACTTGAACAGGGGCACCTGGAGCAGACATATAAAATTCAGGAATTTGACCTCACCTCGGAGGCGGACATCAAATTGGTAGTCACAGAAGAGTTTGTACAGGCTGCCCTGAGGCAGTTTGAACAAATGGGGCTGTCATTGAATCAAGCCATGGATAAAATCTGAATGTTCTCAAAGTTTCTAACTTTGATCCCCAGTCGATAGCCATGGCGGAGATTTTAGTCGAAAAGAAGAACAAGAATATTGGGTACGAACCCATTTTGGAAGGGATTCCTGATTGGCCAGTCTACCAGCTTAGTAAGAATAGGAAGGAATTCCTCGAGGAAGTCACCCAGAAATCCATTGAGCAAATACGCCTGCTCCGTCCTTCGCGCAAGCAACTAATCGATGAGCTCGAAACAACCGTCTTCCGGGAGCAGAACCGCCTGAAGCGCAACCGCTGGCGGGTCGACCCCAAGGATGAACCCAAATTCTGGTCACGGGTCAAAAATGACCTGATCGAGCTCAGCAGCAAACCAGTCGAAGAGTCAGGAAAAAAAGAAGAAGAGCTCCTTTACGAAATCGTCCATCGCTATGCGAATGAAATCGCGGGCAACTTCAAACCCAGTTCATACAAGTTCGCACGTGAAGCCATCAAGTTCTGGTTTGGCCGCCTGCTCAACGGTGCACGTGTCAAGAAGTTTGGTGCGTATTTCCGCAACCAATACACCCTCCGGGACAAGATCCACATCGTAGGCAAGGTAAAGATGCTCCGCAGCCTGGCCATGAAAGGAACCGTGGTGATGGTGCCGACCCATTTCAGCAACCTGGACAGCATCCTGATTGGCTGGGTTATTCATTCCCTCGGATTGCCCGCATTCCTGTATGGTGCCGGGCTGAATCTCTTTAACATCAAGATCTTCGCATACTTCATGAATAGCCTCGGTGCCTATAAGGTAGACCGGCGGAAAAAAAACCTCCCCTACCTCGAAACACTCCGGATGTATTCAAACATCGCCATTCAAAAGGGCGCGCACAGTCTTTTCTTTCCGGGAGGTACGCGATCACGTTCAGGACTGATCGAGAAACAGCTCAAGCTTGGATTGCTCAGCACTGCCATAGAAGCCCAGAGAAATCTTTACATGGAGGGTGGCACAGAAGAGCCTCGCAAAATATTTGTCGTGCCCGTTACTCTGAACTATCACTTTGTTCTGGAGGCACCAGAACTGATCGAAGATTACCTGCAGGTAAAAGGACAGGATCGCTACTTTGCGGAACAAGACAACTACGGCAGTTTCCAGTTGATTAAGTTCCTTTTCAAGTTCTTCACGAAGGGTTCCAGCATATCGGTATCCATTGGGCCAGGCCTTGACGTCATGGGCAACTATGTCAATGACGAAGGAGATAGCCTCGACGCCAACGGCATTAAGCTGAATCCACGCGAATACTTTATGACCAATGGTCAGGTAACGGTTGACAAACAGCGCGAAAACGAATACACCCGCCTGCTGTCCGCCAGAATTGTCAGTGAATACCACCGGATCAACCGCGTATTTGCCAGCCACGTGGTGGCGTTTGTAGCCTTCGAGATGTGGATGAAAAAATATCCCAAGCTGGATCTCTTCGGCTTTCTGCGTTTACCGGAAGAAGAACTGGAAATTCCTTATGAGGAATTCAAGGAAACCTTCAAGAATGTGAGAAAGGAAATTTACCATATGAAGGAGAAGGGGAAGGTCTATCATGCAACACACCTGAAAGGTGATTTGGATGTGGTGATACGCCGCGGGCTTGACAACGTGGGAATCTTCCACCTGAAGCGCCCGCTGCTAAGAAATAAGAAAGGGAACATCGTCACCCAGGACCTCAACGTCCTCTACTATTATCACAACCGCCTCGTAGGCTATGACCTTGAGAAGCTCATTGGATAAGCCCATCGGGGTCATCGGGGCGGGCAACTTTGGGTCGGTCATCGCCAACATCATCGCACGCAACCGCAAGGTGCTTCTCTATGCCCGTGACGAAAAAGTAGTCAGGAAAATTCTCGACAAGCGCGAGAACCGCGGCCACCGGATGAGTAAGAACATCCTTCCTACCGGTGACATGGAATACCTGGCCAGCCAATGTGATGTTATTTTTCCCATCGTGCCCTCAGAACATTTCCGCAGCATGATGAAAAAACTTTCTCCTTACCTCCACCCCTACCACATCCTCATTCATGGCACAAAGGGTTTCGATATCAAATTACCCAAAGGGGAAACCATCGAATCGATCAAAATGCTAAGCAGGCAACAGGTGAAGACCATGAGCGAAGTCATCTGCGAAGAAAGCGTTGTCGTGCGCGTGGGTTGTCTGGCTGGGCCCAACCTTTCAAAGGAGTTAGCCCAGCGTCAGCCGGGCGCCACCGTGGTGGCAAGCCATTTTCAGGAAGTCATTCAAACCGGCAAACGCCTGTTGCGCAATGATCGTTTTCAGGTATATGAGAACCATGATCTGCTGGGCGTGGAGATTGCTGGTGTATTAAAAAACATTATCGCGATTGCTTCCGGTATGTTGAGCGGACTCGGTTATGGCGAAAATGCCAAAGGTCTTCTAATCAGTCGCGGGGCGGTGGAAATGGTTTACCTCGGCCGTGTGTTGGGTGGAGATACGAAAACCTTCCTCGGCGTAGCGGGCATTGGTGATCTGGTCACCACATGCAACAGCCCCATGAGCCGCAATTATACCGTTGGCTATCGGTTGGCCAAGGGAGAAAAACTCAAAGACATCCTGGAGGACATGGAAGAAGTCGCTGAAGGTGTGAACACCATCCGCATTGCAAAAAAATGCAGTGACTACTATAAGATAAGACCCTTAATTACCGATACACTCTATAAAGTTCTATTTGAAGGCATGACCGTGCAAGACGCGCTGGACTACCTCATGCGCTACCCACTGAATGTGGATATCAGTTTTCTATAGGATTTTTGGCATCATGGCAATCCGTTTGCCTTCCAAAGTGACATACTCGCCCATGGCATCGGCGGTAAGGCATGCATGAACGGGCAATATCCCCAGTAAGTCTCCGATTTTAATTTTCGAAACCTCTTCCTTTGGTGCATAGAGAATGCCATGCTCCTGCGAGAGTGATTTCACATACATTGGCAATGGTGGAAGATCCCACCCCTTCTCATGGAGTCTGACAACCTCGCCATAGACGATTGTTCCATCCTGTCTTCTGAGAAAGTCTTTGGAGAAATGTACTCCCCCGCCATGAACAATGACCTCCTGACGTTCAGGATATAGCGCCACCACCGGGCATGCCATCGCGATGGCAATTTGTTCGATCGCAGAAGAACCGATGACACATTGAGAAAGATCATAAAATACAAGATTGCCCGGGCGAATTTCATCGATTCCGTTAAAATCTGTAGCCACACTACAGGTGGGAGTGTCGCCGATCGAAAGTT
Organism: Cytophagales bacterium; assembly: GCA_043773645.1. Taxonomy (GTDB): domain Bacteria; phylum Bacteroidota; class Bacteroidia; order Cytophagales; family Cyclobacteriaceae; genus ELB16-189. Next base: position 238 of record JAYVEZ010000461.1, on the reverse strand, counting down.
GCAATCCGGGAAAATCCCGGCGATAATATTCACCCAACTTCCGCATCAGGCCCACGGTCACTTCATGTATTTTTTGAATCTCAGCAACGGATCGGCAAGCATAACTGTGACCCGCATGGCTCATGAATCCACTGAAAGTCAGCAGAGGACTACTGGAAATAATAGAAAGAATCGCATCGATGGCTGCATGATCAATAGGATTTATTCCTGTGCGACCAAACCCAGTATCCACCTCAAT
>JAYVEZ010000460.1:0-4004 GCA_043773645.1 Cytophagales bacterium | reverse complement strand
CCAACGTAAGTATAATTTGCTTCCGTATTCTTCAGGATCACGGCGCCCATCCCAGTCATCGTGTTGGCTGCGATGACGCCTTTGTTGATGATCGAAACGGTAGGGGCGATCCAGCTATTTTCGCCGATCCTGGCGCTGCCGCCAATCATGGCATTGGCAATGATCAATGAATTGCGCTCGATCACAACCCCATGCGCAACATGAACCAGGTTATCGATCTTGACATTCTCAAAGATTTCGGTGTTGCCTAAAACGCCGCGATCGATGCAAGTGTTGTTGTGGATCTCGACACGGTCGTGGATGACCACGTGCCCTATGTGCTGCAATGCTTCATAGTCGCCAGACTCATCTTTTTCATAGCCGAAGCCGTAGTTGCCGATGGTGTTGTTGCATCCGATGATCACATCGTTGCCAATGATTGTTCCTTCAAGGATAATCGTGTTGTGCAAGATGGTGGTATTGTCACCGATGGTGCATCCCGATTCAATCACCACATGATGCCCGATATAGCAGTTCTTACCAATTCTTGCTGAATCATGCAAAATCGCCGTCTTTTCAATTTTAGCTTCGCGCGCTGTTTGAAACAAGGAGCTCACCAATTTGAAGAAGGCGGCTCTGGGGTTATCAACGATGAGAAAATTACAGGAGGCACTCTTTAGTTTTTCATAGGATGTTTTGGATAGAATGAGCAGTCCAAGTTTGAGCGTGCCGGCATCCAGGGTGCCGCTGTTCTTGTCGCTGACCCAGCTGGCCTGGTCTGAGCAGTCCTTGCCAACTGCGTCCGTAAGACTAATTACGCCAGTGACCGGATGATTCCGGTTGCCTATGAATTGGGCCGACGGAAACAGTGTGACGATTTTTTCCATGGAGAATGTGCTCATGGTGCTTAGGTTAAATCACCCACCGGATCACCTCAAACGCTTCTGCATACAAAGATGTAATCTGCACGCCCCGGATGGTGGCCAGCGACCGGATAAAATTATCATTCAGATAGGATCTGTGCTTTTGAGATGCGTAGGCGTTGAGTGCTTTCACTTTGTTCTCAACATGATGCGCTTCCAGTTTGATAAAGCAATCTGTGCTGAAGGAGACATTGTTCCAGGGGAGTTCATACCCAAGGATCGATGTATGTTTGAATGCACGCAGTCCTTCTTCTGAGATTACCTGATGGTCCTGGTGGATGTCGGCCGGGGTGGGGAGAAAGACAAGATCCGGGTTGACTTGTGATTTGATCTTGATCAGCTCTTCCAGAATTTCTTGTCGGAACTCCTTGAACCGGCGGACATCATAGTCATAGAGGATCAGGTTGGCAGGTGGGATCCCAAGAATTTTCGTGGCGACCTTAACTTCTTTTTCAAGTGTATCGGGCGGCAGGTGCGGGGGAAGCGACTTCGTGCAGATGGAGAAGGCTATGTAGTAGACCTCTGTTCCCTCCTCAAGGAAGCGGGTAATGGTTCCGCCACAGCCCAGCTCTCCATCGTCCGTATGCGGTGCCAACACCAGTGCGCGTTGCGATTTTTTCATGGGGGAAATTTAGGGAAAATTAAGAAGGATGGTGTCGTTTGCCACAGATTTCACAGATTATCACCGATGATTTATCTGTGCAAATCTGTGCAATCTGTGGCTACTTATTTTTCCTAATTCCAATCATCATCATTCCTTTAGCAATAAGCTCATTCGCATCCGGCGAAACCTTCAACCACAATATTAATACACCAAATACAATGGTGATGACTGCCGACCTGGCAAAGATGTCAAGTATCACAAACTCAATTTTTGGAATGATGATGTGAGCCATCCACGCCAGGCCAGCTATTATGATCACTTTGATGAAAGCAAATGAGAACGGCTGCAGGTCAATTTTAATCCAGATAAAAATAAATTTTGCGAGATTGAAAATAATGAAGGCCAAAGCGGAACCCATTGCCGCGCCATTGATTCCGTAAATGGGTATGAGTAAGTTGTTGGTCACAATGAGTGAGACAGCCAGGATTAAGATGAGCACGATGTTAAACCAATAATATTTGGAATAGACGATGATCTCACTGCTGGGTCCGAACAGCATGTCCACCAGTTTCCCAAAGCCAACAATCACCACCACCCATTTGCCAGCCTCATAGAAATCTCCCTTCGGCATCAAAGAAAAAATAGAATCAAGGTTGGCTACAATGCCAATCAATAATAATGTTCCGAGTATAAATTGATTCAAAGCGGTCTTGTGATAAATCTTGTTGATCTCTTCGCGGTCATTCCTTTCGAAGGCACGTGAAATAAGTGGAGAAGCTACCTGCGTCATGGCGCGTTTGGGAATTTCAATCACAGTCGCCATATAAAACGAAATGCTGTACACCGCCACCGGTGCAAGCCCCAAGAGTCCGGCAACCATCAGGCTGTCTACCTTGCCAACGATGATAAGCCCGGCAGTACCCGCGAAACTTAACAAGCTGAAGCGAATGATATCAGCCCTGAGTGCTGGCTCGATCACGCCAAGGTCAACCCGGGTATGCAAGTGGCCCTGTATGGCAAGGGAAATGACAAGTATGGCAAGACAAATGGCATAAATAAATACTGTGCTGGTAACCAACTGTGGAAAAGTCAACAGACCCTTGAAATACAACAGCACCACCAGGGCCAACAGGACCCTGACAACAATCTCTTTCAGCAGGTTTGGTAGTACATTTTTCAACAGGGACCGCGAGTACACCTCCATCAAGGTGGTGATGACCGTGATGAAACTGAGCCAAAGTACCAATCCGGAATAATGAATGAATTCCCTGGCGTTGGTCTGGAAGTAGCCAAGGATGGGCTGTTCGAAGATAAAGAAGACGATCAGAAAAAAACCGAAAGCCACCAGGGCGGCCAACAAGATGACGTTGATGAAGCTTTTCGAGTGTGATACTTGCCCAATGAACCGGGGGAAGAAGCGGATGATGCTTTGTGCCAGCCCAAATTGTGCGAATTGCGCTAACAGGATCGCAGCGTCTTGAACGGTCCGCATGAGTCCCACCTGCTCCGGTGATAGAATGAGGGGATACAGGTACAGCAAATTCAGGTATCCGATTACCAGGCCGATGTACGAGATGATGGTCGTGATGATGCTTTGTCGTACGATGACACCCATGGTGAAGATTATCTGCCTGCAAAATACTTTATTTGTGAAACATTAGCCTTCACACCAACGACAGCGGATCATGTTCTGGGGAATAAAAAAGAATCAATTTATGTTCGAGCGGCTGTATTCTGTTGCGCTGAAGGGCATGAACTATGGGCGCGCCAGTAACTATCACCACAATGGTGAGCTGGAGGTCTTGAAAATGGTCAGCCACCGGCTAAAGGACGAATCTGCAGTACTCTTTGATGTGGGGGCCAACAAAGGTGAATTCTCAAAACGAATCTTAGAAGCATGGGGACTAAAGCCATTTCAACTCTATGCATTCGAGCCGTCCAAAAAGACCTTTGCCTTGCTCCAACAATCATTGGCGAAATCCACTGCTGTCCACCTCATCAACCTGGGGATGGGGGAGAGGCCTGATACCGTTGAATTGTATTCCGACCGGGACGGATCCGGGCTTGCCTCCGTATATCCCCGGGATTTATCCTATCACCAGATTGATTTCTCCCGACATGAGACCATTGAGCTCACCACACTCGATATGTTTTGCGAACAGCACCACATCACATCCATTGATTTTCTAAAACTGGATGTGGAAGGTCATGAACTGGCGGTGCTGCGCGGTGGCAAGAAGTTGTTTGATGCAGGTAAGGTGAACATGGTGCAATTTGAATTTGGTGGATGCAACATCGATTCACGAACCTTCTTCCGGGATTATTATAATTTTCTCAAAAGGGATTTTGAGCTTTACAGGATTCTCTCGAATGGTTTGAGAAAGATTGAAGCCTATTCGGAGAAATTAGAAGTCTTTCAATCTGCGAATTATCTGGCGATAAGAAAAAATTCTTAGCCACAGATTGCACGGATTAGCACGGATAAACCATCAGTGGTA
>JAYVEZ010000459.1:0-3170 GCA_043773645.1 Cytophagales bacterium | reverse complement strand
CTTTCTGCTACAGAAAGTAAATAATAAACAGGTTGTGATTTACAATGGTGCGCTGGATGACAATCCTCAAGTAGCAAACGCTGTAACTAGAAACTATCTCAAATCTGCCATTGACAAACTACTGGCTGGCCAGGAAATTGAGACACCGGTATCGCGTGCGGCGGGTTGTTCGATTCGAAAAAAGTAGCCGGGTTAATTGACTTACACTCCCAGGTCTCCGCCTGCCGAAATCTCCACCAGCAAAAGCTTTACCTCTTCGGCCTTGGCATGTTCCCCCATTTTTTCAAATGACATGATGAGGTTGCGCAAGGCCCGCCTGACAATCTCCAGGTTTTCGCAAGGCTCGAAAAAAGAATTCTGTGGCACCAGGTGCAGTTCACTGATATAGTTTTCAATGTCCTGACGGGAAAAGATCAGGCCCCGGTTGAATGCATTGATGTAAAACTGATTGTTCTGATCATCTTTATAAGTGAGAATAAACAGGTTGGGCAAATTGACACCTTGGACCGGCAATTTCAGTTTTTGAGCGACCAGCATATAGATCACGCATAATGTGATCGGGTTACCTTTCCTTGTTTCAAGCACGACATTGATCATCGAGTTGCCAGGTGAATGAAAATTCTTGGTGTTGGCGCCAAACTTGAGTTTATTGAATAGCACACTGTTGACCACTTTGATCTGGTCGATGGGATACAAGTCAGGACGAAACTCCAGCCAGGTTTCATAGTAAATCTGTTCAAGCTCCTGTTTCAGTTTCTCCAATTCCAGGTCAGGATATTGAAACGTGGCCACGAGCCACATGGCAGTAAGCAAATCTCTATCCGGGCTCTTGTACCACTCCAGGAGGCGTGCCCGGAGAAGGTCATACTGGAGTGTATGAATAATCTCTTCAATGCGGGATTGAAGAGACGGATTAAAGCTGGTCTCCCACTCCTTTTCCAGGTAGGGAATTACTTCTTTCCCCAGCGAAAGAATTTTCTCTTCCACATGAGAAACAACCTGCTTATCGTCATCATCAAGCAGGGAGATCAACGCTTTGATTTCCTTATCCTCCATTATGTTTGAATGACTCCTACATTAAATTTTTCCACTGGTGCGTGGTTGGCCGCTTCGATTCCTGTCGAAATAAACCGGCGGGTTTCCAGTGGGTCAATCACCGCATCAACCCACAGCCTGGCGGCAGCATAATAGGGACTGAGTTGATCATTGTATCGGTCGGTGATTTCTTTCAGCAGCTTCTCCTCCTCCTCCTTCTCAATGATCTTGCCTTGCGCCTTCAGGGTGCTTACCCGTATCTGGAGCAAGGTTTTGGCAGCCGCAGCACCACTCATCACAGCGATCTGGGCTGTTGGCCAAGCCACAATGAGGCGCGGATCATATGCTTTTCCACACATGGCATAATTTCCAGCACCGTAAGAATTTCCGATGATGACCGTAAACTTGGGTACGGTCGAATTGGCTACCGCATTTACCATTTTAGCCCCATCCTTGATAATGCCGCCCTGCTCCGCCTTACTGCCCACCATAAAACCGCTCACATCCTGTAAGAACAAAAGAGGTATTTTCCGTTGGTTGCAGTTCATGATAAACCTCGCCGCCTTATCAGCCGAATCTGAATAGATTACTCCCCCCATCTGCATCTCACCCTTCTTTGTTTTTACAACATTGCGTTGATTGGCCACGATACCTACCGCCCAGCCGTCGATGCGGCCATAACCGCATAACAAGGTCTTGCCATAGAGCGCCTTATATTCTTCAAATTCAGAATTGTCCAGCAGCCGTCTCAGAATTTCGTGCGTATCGTAAGGCTTAGAACGATCCGCAGGAAAAAGTCCATAGATTTCCTCCGCATTCTCAGCTGGTTTCTTTGAATCGCACCTGTCAAACCCCGCTATTTCGTTTCTCCCAACCTTGTCCATCAAGTTCCGGATATAGTCGAGGCATGAAGGGTCGTCGGGAAATTTATTATCCGTCACACCAGAAATTTCGCATTGTGTCGTGGCCCCTCCCAGCGTTTCATTGTCTATCTCCTCACCGATGGCAGCTTTCACAAGATAGGATCCAGCCAGAAATATGGATCCAGTTTTATCTACAATCATTGCCTCATCCGACATGATCGGCAAGTAAGCGCCGCCGGCTACACAGCTTCCCATGATGGCCGCTATTTGCACAATGCCCATCGACGACATCTTTGCATTGTTGCGGAACTGTCGTCCAAAATGTTCTTTGTCAGGAAAAATTTCATCCTGCATCGGCAGAAAGACTCCTGCACTGTCGACCAGGTAAATAATGGGCAGACGGTTCTCCATGGCGATCTCCTGGGCTCTGAGATTCTTCTTGGCGGTGATCGGGAACCAGGCGCCCGCCTTCACAGTGGCATCATTGGCGACGATGACACAAAGCCTCCCCTTCACTTTGCCCATTCCTGCTAGAACGCCTCCGCCCGGACATCCACCTTGTTCCTTGTACATGCCCCCCCCTGCCAAAAGACCTATCTCCAAAAACTCCGATTCCTCATCTATAAGATACGTGATTCGCTCACGTGCAGTCAGTTTTCCTTTTTGATGCTGTTCTTCGATCTTCTTTTCGCCACCACCCAAATGAAGTTTTGATTCCTTGGCTTTCAATTGAAAGCAAAGTTGCTTGAAGAGGTCTTCGTTCCGGTTGAATTCCAGGTTCATGCGTGGGGGATAATCATTCGGTGCTGCTGCCTACTTCCTTTGTGTTGCCGCAGCGGCCTTCTTCTTTTCTTCCTCGCGGATGCGGTCACGATCTACTTTCTTATGGCTCTTACCCAACGGCGCGGTGAAATGTTTAGGGTACCGGTTGATGTGCGTGACAAGGCTATCCATACTTTTCATCAGCCTGTTCAAATTTACATACAGGGTATCTTCCGTCATCAATTTGCTCATGGTGTTATCACCTTTTTTCAGCTTGGTAAGCGTCTCATTCAGGCTGGTCAGTGTCTGCTGAGTCTTTGCAACAGTCTTATTCAATTGCAGATACTTCAGGGAATCTGACAACACAGCAAAGTTTTTTAGAGTTGGTCTCAATTCAGCCAGCGAGGCATTCAGGTTGGAGGCCACTTCATTGAAATTGGTTGAAACCATATCGATTTTGCTGTTGGCATTTATCAACGCGGTATTCAGCAGCATGGGTGTCTTTTGAAG
>JAYVEZ010000458.1:0-2364 GCA_043773645.1 Cytophagales bacterium | reverse complement strand
GGAGTACCGAAATCCGACGTTGAATTGAGGCAAAAACCTCATCACATTGATGTCGAATTTAACTTCAACACCAGCAGAAATGTACTCCTGCTTTCCACTGGATTTCGCGGTGGCAAAATCCGGACTGCTGCCAAATCCATAGTCAAGAAAACCGTTGGCCCGCATCCGCTGAATGTTAAGAACCGGGCCCAGGGCGATGTCCGGGTACCAGAGTGGCAATGTATAATTCGCTGACATGGAGTACATATTTTGTGACCTCGCTACGGACTGGCCTCGTGGTAATGGAAGCACGTTTCGGAAAATATAGTTGTCCAGACCCTGGCCTGTACTGAGGTTGGTATGACTGATGATCGAGTGCTGATAGCCCCAATAACCCCACAGTGAATGATGCTTGAATAGTCCCGGAAGGTAGCTGACACCATAAAACGTAAACTGTCCACCGGAAAAATCGCCGCCATACGGTGTATTGTAATAATCAAGGTATACCGCCTGACCCCACTTGCTGTTAATATCGCGCCTGCTAATTTTAAGCAACCGGTAAGATGAAATACTAAAATGATTGTAGAGCAGCTTACCATTGTCGACATAGCTTCTGAAGAAATACGAAGGGTCTTTGGTTGAAATGGTGGACGGAGTTGAAGGCCCACTCCTTTCAAATGCCGGAATAATTCTGCTGTTGCTAAGCGCATTGGTGAAATCGCTCACCTGCGTAAATCCAACATAATTGCCTACGGTAATATTTCCCACAAACTTGGATGTGGTGGTGACCAATGGAATTCTCAACCCAGTCTCAACTGTCTTTTCCTTCCAATGAAAAGTAATATTCTTCAATGTGCTGGTCGTGTCCAGGCGCAGGGGTACTTTTTGCACCGTGTCAATCTTATAGAAAGCAAAGTCTCCTTCATTGACCGTTCGGTTTGCCTGTGAGAAACTAAAATCAATGATGGGGTAAAATCCCTGGTAGCTGAACTTCGCCTTCCATGCGCCCGTCTTTTCATTCACATCATAGATATAGCCCGCATTGATGGTCGTCGTACTGAGGATATCCTGGGAGGCTATTCCTATTTGTGCCTGTGTGAGAGAATTTACAAAGTACGGTCCCCAACTGTGGGGATTGATCATTCCCTGGCTTCGGTGGTACCGTTTGGATTGAAAATTAGTTTGGCTTACCTCCTTCAGGAGATCGGGATTTTTTTCCTGATCAACCAGGTGTTGAAAGAGCGCATTGGGTGAAGGCGGGAGACTTTCAAACATCTTCCAGAGGGCGGGTTCCAACGGAGCCTTCACCACATCCATACCGTCACGCGTTTGGTTGTTGTAATAGAGGGTTTTACCATCTTTTGAGACAGCAGGATTGTAGGCTCCATATTTACTGGAGGTCACCTGAAATCTTGCTCCGGTGTTCACGTCCAACACATAAATATTGTCAATGCCGCTGATGGGCGAATTGTAGAGAATATAATTTCCAAAGGCCACCGGATAGCCAATGTTTTCTGAAGAGAACGGAATGAGGTCCGTAGAACTTCCTTCTGAAATATCAAACCTGGTAATGGTCTTGCCCGATGCATTGGTTCGCAAGGCAACCACACTTTTGCCATCGGGTGTCCATCGGGGCATGGCCAATAAGTCGTTGTTTGGATTGGGGAACTCTTTTAAAACTTTTCCCGTGAAGTAGTCGAGCACAACGAGCCGGATGACATAATCATTACTGGTTTCAACGGTGGCCACCTGATAGCCGTCGGGCGACAGGGCTGCCGATGAATAGCGGGAATGCTTTGAAATGATTCTTGATTGTTTGTTTCCAAAATCATAGCCCTTGATCATCGAGTACGTGTGCACCAGCCAGCGCGGATCGTATCGAAATTCATTCCACACCACGCGAAGGTTGCTGGCAGACAGAAATCCAGGATCGTTGATCGGACCTTCCACATAACGATCTGTTTCCCCGCCATCGGGTGAGATCATCACCAGGGTTTCAATGTCGCCGATACCTGATTTCATCACCAGCAACTTGCCGTTCTCCAGGGGTTGTGGATAGAAGTAGTCTGTATAGGCTGAAGATTTTCTCTTTGTTACTGGCTCGAAGGGTGTGAATTCCAAACCTTTCAAAGCTTCTTCATAGTCTTTTGTCCGTTCCCGGGCCATCTCTTTATAGAGGTCTTTGACGTACAAGCCCGTTTCCTTCTTAATTGCATTGGAGAACGCAAACGGAATAAACGGCACGTTCCAGGAGCGGCCTGTAATTTTCTCCCAAATCAAAGGATCTCCGGTTTTTTTACGGAGGTATGAGACCATGTTATAACCCAGGACATAGTGGTTGGGGATGTTGTTCTTATAGGATCGGAGGTATTGCTTGTTATAATT
>JAYVEZ010000457.1:0-7816 GCA_043773645.1 Cytophagales bacterium | reverse complement strand
CCTATATGCAGAAAGATTTTCCGGAAATCGAGAGTACCCTGCGGATACTTGACACCTATGAAGAACAACTTTTTGAGCATGGGGATAAGCGAATCATGGAAGGCGCCGGCTTAATTGCAGAGCCTACTTTCTTTGACATGCTGTCGGTCAGGGTAACCGACGGAGACCAGCGCACAGCCTTGGAAAAACCAAACAGTGTAGTACTGTCGACTACCCTGGCCAAAAAATATTTTCGAGATAAGAGTCCATTGGGCGAATCCATTAAGATCGATGGCCAGCTTCGCCAAGTCACAGCTGTATTTGCCGATGTGACGCACCACTTTCATTTAAAAGTAAACTATGTCATTTCCATGTCGACCACCAATTGGTCTACAAGGATGGAGAACAACTGGGAACGTCAACAAATATTTACTTACCTGAAACTCAGACCCGGTACGGATGCGTCCGCCCTCGAAACCAAATTCAAACCCTTCGTCGAGAAGTATGCATACCCCACAATCCTGGAAAAGGGATTGAGCTATGTGCCGCACCTGCAAAATATCAAGGATATCCATTTGAAGTCATCCAACTTTGAGTGGGAAATAGCCCAGCGTGGGGACGCTCAAAGCATATACATATTGACAGCAACCGCGATCATGATCCTTGTGATTGCTTGCCTGAATTTCGTCAACCTGTCAACTGCCCGTGCCATCAGAAGGATCAAGGAAGTAGGTGTAAGGAAAACAGCAGGAGCTCACCGGAGTCAATTGATCTTCCAGTTTATTGCAGAATCAATGTTCTTCACATTACTCAGTTTGATATTGGCAGTTGTCATGGCAGAGTTGGCATTGCCCAGCCTTAATAACATCATCGAAAAACAACTGGCGCTGCCCAATCAACCAATCTACCTGGCAAGTACGGTTCTATTCTGCCTCGTACTTGGGGCCGCAGCAGGAAGTTACCCGGCCTTCTACTTGTCACATTTTCGTCCAGCCCTTGCCTTGACGAAGAAAAATGAAACAATGCACGGCAGCTCCGTCTTCCGTCAGTCCCTTGTCATCCTTCAATTCATGCTTTCGTTTTTGTTGATCACAGGGGCATGGATTGTGCTTTCGCAGAATGAGCTGATCAACACAAAAAATCTAGGATTCAATAAAGAGCAGGTTATTGTAGTTCCCCTTCGCAACCCTCAACTTCGCAACCAGGAAGCGACGAAGGCCAAATACATGGAAGATCCAAACGTATTGAATGCTACCATCGGATTCGGTCTACCAGGAGATATTGTTGCCGGAGATGGGGTAATCAATCCAATCACCAAAGCCAACTTACCATCAAGTTTATTCTGTGTCGATTTCGATTATATCAATACCATGGGAATGAAAATCGTCGCGGGGAGGGATTTCTCTCACAAGTTTTCAACAGATTCCAGTGAGGCATTCATCATCAATGAGACCGCTGCCAGGACGTTTGGCATAGGAACACCGGAGGAAGCCGTCGGCAAGCCACTGGACTGGAACCGGTGGGATAATGGCAAGGTCAAACACGGAAAGGTGGTTGGGGTTGTGCAGGATTTTCACTTCAAGAGCCTTCGCGAAAAACTGACACCCGTCGTCATTCAAATCTATCCACAGGCTTCCTGGAAACTGGCGGCTCGCATCAAATCTGAGAATGTTGCCGAAACAATCACCCATTTCAAGAAAACCTATGAATCGCTGGATCCTGAATGGACATTCAGTTACAGTTTCCTGGACCAAAATTTCGATGCAATGTATAAATCGGAACAACGCCTCGGCAAGTTACTCTCCGTATTCACTTTTCTGGCTATTGCCGTGGCGTGCCTGGGGCTCTTCGGACTTGTGGAATACAGCGTAGGTCAACGCGCGAAGGAGATCAGCATCCGAAAAATATTTGGAGCCAGTGTCAATTCGCTTTTGATCATGTTGACCCGCAAATACTTCCTGTTGGTCATGGTCGCATTCGTGGTGATCGTCCCAGTCAGCTATATCGCAGCGCAAATATGGCTCAGCAATTTTGCATACCACATCACCCTGGGTCCCTGGATGTACTTGAAGGCATGCGGATTGATTCTGTTGGTTACGGGTTTCACGGTAAGTTTCCAGTCGCTGAAAGCAGCATGGGCCAATCCTACTCACAATTTACGAAACGAATAACGGGGCGCTGGCTAGCCTGAAATTAATTGAATAGTTTCCCTCAAATTGCGTGAGCGGCCATGTGTATCTTGTTATTCCTACTGAATATTTACCGCACAAATAATGCCATCGCTGAATGGCCAAATTGATCTTATATTCGTTGAGTCTTAAACCGCAAACCTCAACCATGCAACATATGAAACACCCGCTAAAAGCTGCCATGCTCGCTTTGGGATTAATGACCAGCATCATCTCCTGGTCGCAAATGACGCTACCCCCCAGTGGAAACAACCAAAAAAGCGAGGTGACACAATACCTCGGCCTTGTAAAAGTAACCATCGCGTACAGCAGCCCGGATGTCTCCGGACGTGAAATCTGGGGAAAGTTGGTACCCTACGGACTTTCCAACCTGAACTTCGCGAAGAGCACGGAACAAAATCCTTCACCCTGGAGGGCGGGTGCCAATGAAAACACCATCATTACTTTCTCGCAGGATGTAGAGATCGAAGGAAAACCTTTAAAGGCCGGTACCTATGGTTTGCACATGATCCCGGGTCAGGACGAATGGACGGTGATATTCTCCAATACCACCACCGCATGGGGAAGTTTCTTTTATACACCGACTGAAGACGCCCTGCGTGTCACTGTGAAGGCAGCGCCTTGTGAATTCAACGAGTGGCTTACCTATGAATTTGTAGACCGCCAACAGAACAGTGCAACCGCACGGTTGAAGTGGGAGAAACTGGTCGTGCCATTCAAGATCGCAGTCCCCAACGGAGATGATCTCTACGTTCGGAAATTGCGCGAAGACATGGTAAGTTCCAAAGGCTTTGCCTGGCAAAATGCAGTGGCCGCAGCCAACTGGTGCGCCACCAAAAAAACAAACCTCGATGAAGCACTCGGATGGCTGAATGCATTTACCAATCCTCCCCGGAACTCGAAGTATTATCCACTTTATCAATCGAAGGGAAATGTTTTGGCTGCCATGGGGAAACAAGCTGAAGCCGATGCAGTCATGAAAGACGCTATAAACCTTGGCGACGCCACCGCCGGACAAATCGTAGGCTATGGCAGATCACTCATTACCCAAACCAGACCCAAGGATGCGATGCCCGTGTTTGAAGTTGCCTTCAAGCGCTATCCCACAGCATCCGTTGCCTTGATGGGTATGGCCCGCGGTTATGTCGCCAATGGAGACAATAAGAAAGCCCTGAAGTTTGCGCAAGATGCCTTTAAAATCGAAACAGATGCCAACACAAAAACAACCATCGATGGCCTCGTGAAAAGAATCGAAAAAGGAGAAGACATTAATAAATAGACTCTTGTAACCTAACCCTTGTGAAGCCGTTCTGACCAATCAGGACGGCTTTTATTTTAGGTTGCAATTTCAAGTCAAACAAACAGAAGCGTGAAAAGAATATTATTGACCGTGATCATTGGACTGTGGGTTGGTTGCAGTGCACCACCTGTGGATCGTCATGCAGTGGAAGGTCAAAACGATTCATTGAAAATCGAAATTAAAAATGAAAAAAATAAAAGTTCACCTTCCTATCCCAGGGTGGAGATCGAGGGTACAGAAGTTCGAACACTTGTCTCCCGATACACCCTCCAATCCTACGATCTCTACATTAAGTTCCCCATGGGTTATGAAGCTGGAAAGAACTACCCAGTACTTTATGTGCTCGATGCGGAAGTCAATTTCGGTGGTGTCAGTTATATCATTCAACGACTCATCAGAGATGAACTGATCCCCCGAATATTGTTGGTGGGCATTGCCGATCATGGAGAGACCGATGAGGATGCTTACTATACAATCCGGCAACTTGATTTTACATCCACAATAGACAAACAGTTCACCCGTAAGGCAGGAGGGGCTGCACATTTTCTGGATTTCCTTGAATCAGAATTATTTCCATTCATTGAGGGAAATTATAAAACTGCTCCGAGTGATCGCGCTCTTTATGGACACTCACTGGGGGGCCTTTTCGGATTCTACTCCATGCTTAACCGACCGGCGCTCTTCAACAAATACATCTTGCTCAGCCCATCACTTTGGTGGGGCAACAAGTCAATGCTTAATGAAATCAAAACAGTAGCCCTCAGGCCGAGACCACTGACACTTTATGTTGCCACAGGTGAAATGGAAGGTGAGATGGTGGACGACCAATTGAAAATGGCTGAGCTGCTTGTGACGAAAAACCCGGAATATCTCTTCATCAAATCTGAGATTCTGAAAAATGAAACTCACCGTTCCATTTTTGGAGCGGGATTTACAAATGGGCTAAGGTTCGTCTATGGAAAACAAAAAAGCCATTGAAGCGCATTTGAAGCGGCGATACCGAACACCAATGCCCGAAATCGCACAATAAGGAGTTCACTTAATGCCTATTGGGGTGCGCAGAGGCAATCTGGGAATTGGAATAATATTGGCTATACCCAATTCATTCCAATGGCCATGAACAACACTTTCCGTCTCTTTCTTAGAATCTTGCTAAAAAGCAAACTCTTTGCTTTCATCAACATTGCTGGCCTTACGGCAGGCATGCTGTGCGTCACCCTGATTACCATGTTCATCAGAGATGAGTGGAGCTACGACAAGCACATCAAAGACAGCCACCGCATTTATCGCATTGCCTGGTTCGGCGACAACCCCCAAACCCGCACCCCACATCCCATGGCACAGGCACTCGTTCGCGACATGCCGGAAGTGGAGAGCGCGGTAACACTCTCTCCCCTATGGGGTCCAGGCCTCACCCGACAAACTTTTGAAGTCAAGAACCTGGACCGAAATATCCATTTCAATGAAGCCGGCATTCTTGGCGTCGACAGTACCTTTTTTGAAGTGTTCCAATTTCCACTCGTCAAGGGAAATCCGAAAACAGTTCTCCGGACTCCCAGAAAGATCCTAATCTCTGAGTCAACCGCATTCCGATACTTCGGAAGCGATGATCCCATCGGAAAAAAACTTGCCATTGACCGCGATGATAATTTGGCAGAAGTGGAAGGCGTATTCCAAGATGTCCCCGCCAACACGCACTTTCACTTTGATATACTGGTAAGCTACGTTCACCTCAAAGCAGGCGAAGGGAAAGACAGTGAGTATTATTCGTGGAAGGATTTCGGACATTTTAATTACATCAAGTTAAGGGAAGGTGCTTCCCCCCAGGAACTGGAAGCAAGCTGATACCCTGGATCAAGACTTATCTTGAAATGCCTGATGACATGTACAACCGCCTCCTCTTGAGTCAGGATCGATTCAGGCTTCAACCCATTGAATACATCCACCTCAACTCTCACATTCGATGGGAACTGGAGCCCAACGGCCATATCGAATACATTTACATTCTCGCCGGTGCAGCGCTGTTTATTCTACTCATTGCCATCATCAATTTTGTAAGCCTCTCAACTTCCAAGTCAGTTGACCGTGCCAAAGAGATCGGTGTACGCAAGACCCTCGGGGCTGACAAGAAACAATTATACATTCAATTCCTTGGTGAGTCTCTCTTGCTTACCCTCTTTGCTTCGGTGCTGGCATTTGCTTTGTTGGAACTACTACTCCCTGTCTTCAATGAGCTCACCAACAAGAACCTGTCGCTCAACCTGGCATCGCAGCCTTTTGAAATTACTCTGATTATTTTGACAGGCTTGCTGATCGGTGGACTCTATCCTGCCGTTCATCTCTCTTCCCTCAAACTTCAAATGGTCTTAAAAGGAAAATTCTCAACGTCCGGGAGTGGGCGTTTTCTGCAGAAGACCTTGGTGGTGGTACAATTTTCCCTCGCCATGATTCTTATTTCCGGATGTCTTGCGATCGTAGAACAAATCCTGTACTTGAAAAATAAGCCGCTCGGATTTGACGATCAGCAGCTGTTGGTGGTGCCCTTCCGTTCCAGTCTGCTGCGACAGGATTTCAATGCGACCAAAAATGAGCTTCTGAAAATACCTGGCGTGACCAGCGTCTCTGCCACTTCCAATATTCCAGGTAAACAATATAACCAGCACTCCGCAGCAGCCTTGAAAGATATTCAAAGTGAAATCGATATTTCAGAAGCCTTTGTTGACGAGGACCTTGCCAAAACATTTGGCATCACCCTGGTGGCCGGCAGATTCTTTAACAAGGACAGCCGTGCCGATTCAGCAGATGCCATTGTGATCAACCAAACCATGGCCCGTCAGTTGAACCTGCCTGAACCGGTTGGACAACGCATCCGTATTCATCGGGATGGAGAAGACTGGGACCGCACAGTGATCGGTGTGATGGAAGATTTTCATTTCGAATCCCTTCACCGCTCCATACAGCCATTGGTTTTTTTACCCAACAAGCGTTTCAATTTTGTACTCTTGAAAGTGGATGCAACGCAACTTGTAAACGTCACGGCCGAATTGAGGAGTAAGTGGAAATCCCTCTATGAAGGTTTTGCCTTTGAATATTATTTTCTTGATGACACCATCAATCGTCAATACCAGTCGGAGCAGCGGATGAGCATCGTTCTCATTTTCTTCACCTCAACGGGTATCCTCATCACCTGTATGGGATTGCTCGGTCTGGCCATTATCAACTTTAAAGTGAGGGAAAAGGAAATTGGTGTTCGGAAAGTGCTGGGGTCAAGCACGACGGGTATCCAAACTTTGCTCCTGAAAAGCCTGGCGGGTCCCATTCTAATCGCCCTGGTCATCGGTATGCCCTTCGCATTCGGTATTATTAACTATTGGCTCCAGAATTTCAATTATCACATCAGCCTGAACCCCCTTATTTTTCTGGTAGCGGCCCTCATTGTGCTTGCCGTTGCCCTCCTCACCATTTCCGTGCTGGTGCGGAAAACTGCCCGCCTCAACCCTGTAGACATTCTAAAGAGTGAATAAAGTTGGACACCCCATAGGGGTTTGAGCCAGCAGGGTTGTCTTTGAGGAAACAATTAAAACATGAAAACCAACTTCAAAATCCTGTTTTCGATAGCCCTGGTGACTACAAGTATGGCCACTGCCCAGGAAATGGTTCCGCTGGAATCCTTTAACAAAATAGTCGCCTCCCCGAGGGTCAATGTGATCTTACAACAGGGAGATCATGAATCGATAAAGATTATTTATAACAGCATTCCGGAGGATAAAGTCAATGTGATTATAAAAGGAAACAAATTAAGAATCTATCTCGACCACGCCAAGATTATAGAAAAACAGGGCCGTGTCACGGAGAATGGGCAACATACGAAACGGGGAATTTATGCAGGCTCGTCCATTACCGCCTTTGTCACTTACAAATCCCTGAAGTCCCTGGATATTCGCGGCGAAGAGGAACTGCGTTGCGATGGCGAAATTCGCGCAGACAAGTTCAAGCTCCGGGCTTATGGGGAATCAGAAATCCGTCTCGCCTCCCTTCATGCGAAGAAATTCAAAACTTCCCTGTATGGAGAAAATGATTTAAAAATATCAAGTGGCGAAACCAATCGTCAGGTGTACCGCTTATTTGGGGAGAACAAGATCGATACGCGGGGTATGAAAAGCGCCATGGCCTCGACACGCATTTATGGCGAAGGGAAAATCAGCGTGAATGCCTCGGAAGAAGTTCGAATCAATGCTTTTGGAGAACCGACGATCAACATCCAAGGAACTTCGATCGTCAGCAAAGGGATTATCATCGGCCATGCCGACATTAGGGTGAGTAAGTAAATATTGAATATCCTGGCCAC
>JAYVEZ010000456.1:0-3001 GCA_043773645.1 Cytophagales bacterium | reverse complement strand
TTTTCTGGAAAAACTATACCTATCATGAAGTGAAGGACAATGAACTGAGTCTGGGCCTTGACTTGCAGGGTGGTATGCACGTCGTGCTTGAAATTTCTCCCGCTGACATTCTCAAGGGCCTGAGCAGCAACAATCAAGATCCGGCTTTTCTTGCAGCTCTTCAGAAGGCCGCCAAAATGGAAAACTCCAGCCCTGAAACTTTTGCTTCACTTTTTGCCAAAGCGTACAAGGAGGCTAATCCCGACAAAAACCTGGCGCCGCTGTTTGCTTCTTCCTCCACCAAAGACAGGGTAAGCTTCTCCGACACTGATGCTGCTGTCATAAAATTCCTGAATACGGAAATCAAGGGTGCCATTGATCGTTCTTATACCATCATTAAAACACGGATCAGCCAGTTTGGCACTTCAGAACCCAGCGTTCAACAACTGCAGGGCGGATGGATTCAAATAGAAATTCCAGGAGCTGACAACCCACAGCGTGTGCGGAAACTTTTACAAGGTGTTGCCAGGCTCGAATTTTGGGAAATCGTAGAGCCCAACGATCCCCAACTCAACCAGGCGTTGAGGGGCATAAATCAAATGCTCGTGAAAGAACAAAATGAAAAGAAGAAAGAAGCCCGCAAAACAGCGGAAAAATCGAATGACTTGAGTCAGCAACTTTCAAAAAGTACGGCCAAGACGGATACCGTCAAATCACAACTGGAAAAAGAATTGAGTGCGGCTAAGGACAGCACCGGCGGCTCACTGGATTCGTTGACTAAAGCAACACTGTCGCCTTTGTTCTCCTTAATGAACCCTCAGATCCCGTTCCTGTACGTGGTAAAGGATACTGCGGAGATCAATCGGCTACTCCGGCGCGCGGATGTGCAAGCGTTGTTTCCCCGGAGCATCGGTTTTTTGTGGGATGTCAAGTCAGAGCCCAAACAAACTCCAGGTATAGAGGACATTCAACTTCACTTTATCAACCTCGGACGCACCGGGAAACCCTTGCTTACCGGTGAAGTCATTAATGACGCCCGAATGGAGTATGACCAATTTGCCAGACCTGCAGTGAGTATGACTATGAATGGCACAGGGTCAAGAGCATGGGCAAAGATCACTGCCGCCCAGGCCGCCAAGCAGCCGCAGGGCCGTGTTGCCATTGTATTGGATAATTACGTTTATACGGCACCCACCGTGCAGGGTGAAATCCCCAATGGAAACTCGCAGATCACCGGAAGCTTTACCATTGAGGAGGCAAAAGACCTTGCCCTGGTATTGAAAGCCGGATCGTTACCAGCGCCTACCAAAATTGTAGAGGAAGGTATCATCGGTCCGACATTAGGCCAGACCGCAAAAAATCAAGGGCTGCTTTCCATGGTGTGCGGTCTCCTCATTGTTGGTCTTTTTGTTGTTGTCTATTATACCAAAGGAGGTTGGGTGGCCAACATCGCCTTATTGTTCAATATCTTTTTCATCCTGGGTATCCTCGGCCAACTCAACGCCTCGCTTACTCTTCCCGGTATTGCCGGCATCGTGCTCACCATGGGCATGGCCATTGATGCCAACGTATTGATCTACGAACGGATCAAAGAAGAACTTCGCCATGGCAGAAAATTGCGCGAAGCCATTAAGACAGGATATTCAAAAGCCTTTGCTACCATTTTGGACTCCAACGTCACCACGTTTTTGACGGCACTTGCTCTTTTCATCTTTGGTCAGGGGCCGATCCGGGGATTTGCTACGGTTTTGATGGTCGGCATTGCGACTTCTTTCTTTTCATCGATTTACATCTCTCACGTCATCATCGACTGGATTGTCCGGAAGGGGGATGAGACCCGGATGTCCTTTAATAGTTTCTTATCGAACATGGTCAGCCACCGTAGAAACTTCAATTTCGTAGGTGTTCGAAAGATCAATTATATCATTTCCGTTTCCGCCATCGTCATCGGGTTTGTCGTCATCGCGCTGCAGGGACTCAACCTGGGCGTGGATTTTAAAGGAGGGCGATCGTATCTCGTGAGTTTTAGCAAACCCGTCTCTACGACCGATATGAAAGTTGCCCTCACTCAAAGCTTTGAAAATACGAGTACGGAAGTGAAAAACTATGGCACCAACGATATTGTCAAAATCACAACTCCTTACCTGATCGACGATCAGTCCGAAGCCGCCGACGAGAAAGTAAGAGGAGCCCTTATCAACGGGTTGGAAAAATTCACCGGTCTGAAGCACGCCGAACAAGAATCAAAGTTAGATGCCGGGCATTTTACGATATCGAGTTCTTCAAAGGTAGGCCCCACCGTGGCAAGCGATATAAAGAATTCGGCCTTCAAGGCGAGTTTCTTTTCTGTGATTGCCATTTTCCTGTGGATCCTTATCCGGTTTAGAAAGTGGCAATACAGTGCCGGTGCCATTGTTGCCACCTTACACGATTCCTTGTTTGTATTTTCTGCTTTTGCCGTAGCGCACGTTTTCGGATTATCTTTTGAAATAGACCAGGTTTTTGTAGCCGCCATTCTTACGGTAATCGGTTATTCGCTGAACGATACGGTCATCATCTTCGACAGAATCCGGGAGTACCTTCATTTAGGTACTTCGCACGATCGGGCAAAAATTTTTAATGATGCCATCAACAGCACCTTAAGCCGGACGCTGATCACCTCGGGGACCACGTTAACGGTGGTCATTGTGTTGTTGATTTTTGGAGGAGAGGTTTTGCGGGGATTTTCTTTTGCGTTGCTGGTCGGTATCCTTATCGGGACCTATTCGTCCATTTTCATTGCGGCCCCGATTGTACTGGACTTTGACCGAAAGCCGGAACCTGTAAGGAAACCGGAACCAAAGAAAGTCCTTGCGTGATTGTTACAACTCCGCCATGGCTAAGCCTGGTTCCCTCTTGAAGTCAAAATAACCTTTCATCATATGGTGAAGTGACTCTTATAAAATGGAATAAATAATCTAACTTTATAATCTTTGGCTTCCTCTTCGGAGAACCCAACCAAATCCCCCTAAGCACGCAACAT
>JAYVEZ010000455.1:0-5668 GCA_043773645.1 Cytophagales bacterium | reverse complement strand
CCATCAGAGAGTTTCATTGAGTGAGAAAAGACCGAGGTGATGTCATACTTTTTCATTTGTACCATGGGTATGAGTTTCTCCATCATGTGACGGGCGGGGCAGCGACCAATCCTGTAGGTAAGGTTCTTATTATAGGCTTCGACTGGAGAAAAGGCCAGGTGGGCATCATTGCAGACGCCAACAGAGGAGATGATGCCACCGGGACGAACCAATTCGATGGCCAATCGCACCGCTGAATGGTTCCCCACCGCCTCCATGACAGCATCGGCACCCCTGGCTTCCGTTGCTTCCCGAATGACCTGAAAGTTTGTCGGATCCTTTCCATCGATTGTTTCTGCTCCAAATTTTTTAGCCAATGCCAGTCGCTCGGGAATAGAGTCTACAGCAAATATTCTTCCGGCACCCAATTCACGTGCCCCCAGGATTGTCATCAGTCCAACAGGACCGCAGCCAATGACAACATAGACTCCGTCAGGTCCTACCTGCGCCTGTTGAGCACAGAAAAATCCGGTCGATAGTATATCGCCCAACAATAATCCTTCTTCCAATGATATGCCTTCCGGGATTTTCATCAGCGAAGTGTCTGACCATGGCACACGCACATATTCCGCCTGACCCCCTTGCAACCCCTTGCCTTTTTCAACCCATCCATACAATTGACTATGCACACAGCGAGCCGTAAGGCCGATGCGACAATAGTAACACGCTCCACAACTTGTTGTGAAGGGGCTCATGATCAGATCTCCTTTTCGATGGGTTCTAACGTCTTTACCAACGTCTACGACCTCACCTACAAATTCATGGCCCATTGCCGTGCCCGCATCAATTCCTTTTTCATGTTCATAATAAACATGAAGATCAGAACCGCAAATGGCGCAGGCCTTCATCCTGACAATCACATCGGTGGATTCTAGAATTTCAGGATCAGGGATAGATTCGTAGTGAATTTCCTGATTGCCGTGAAAAGTGAGGGCTTTCATGAAAGGTTACTGGATGCAGGTTAAAAGATAAAAGTACTTTGCAGGAAAAATTCTTTCTGCCTTGAATACTCAGGGTTTATTTTGAGAACTGAAGAGGCTGTTGAGCTCCAGTTCGATTTTTCCAACAATCATGGAGAAATCTTCTATCCGTTCTACAAAGTCAAGGGTGTTGACGTCGATGATCAGCAGCTTTCCCTGCTTATATTGGCCGATCCAGGTTTCGTAATGTTCGTTGAGTGTTTTCAGGTATTCCAGCTTAATGTTGTATTCATATTCCCGGTTTCGCTTCTGAATCTGTTGCACCAGTTTGGGTATGTCTGCCTTGAGGTAGATCAGCAAATCCGGAGGCTGAACAAAGTTGATCATGGAATTGAAAATGTCCAGGTAGCTTTGATAATCGCGGTCGCTGATGTGCCCGCTCTTGTGAAGGTTAGCGGCAAAAATGTGGGCGTCTTCGTAAATGGTCCGGTCCTGAATGATCGTCTTATCGCTGCTGCGGATCTGGTGGACCTGGTTGAAGCGACTGTTAAGAAAATAAATCTGGAGATGAAACGCCCACCGGGTCATGTCGGAATAAAAATCCTTGAGGTAAGGATTGTGGTCTACCGATTCATACAACGGTGTCCATCCATAGTGTCGGGCCAGGCGTTCGGCCAGGGTAGTCTTTCCCGAGCCGATGTTGCCGGAAATGGCTATGTGTTTTACGTTGTTCATGTTCAGCGGCTCAATTTAGGAATTCAAGGGAACATACTAGCCACGGATTACACGGATTCTAATTCCGTGTCATGTAAAACCTATGCTGCTAACATTTTGAAAAGAAACCTTGCCACAGATTTCACAGATTTCCACAGATGCGCAGTTTCGCTGCGTTCATGTAATTTCTACTTAGGGTTAATGATTTCGCTCTAATCTGTGAAAATCAGTGTAATCTGTGGCAAAAAAAATTAGGTGAAATTAACTTGGTGAATCCAGGTAAACTGTTGCCACAGCCACATTACTCCTTATGCTGAAGCGTTTCAGGATGAAACGTAAGCCAGCTGTGCCAAAATTCCTGATGGGGATTTATGTTTCTTAATTGCGACGCAGATTGACTGAGGGAATGGCCGGAAAAATTGTAAACCTGACCATTTGCAAACAGTGTATCATGACGAATGGTAAAAGTTTCTTCTGATGCCCGTCTAAAAGCAGCAAAACTCTGGTTGTCATCAGCCAATGCCAACACGATGGGGGTCGTCCCCATTTTATCATTGATGATGCGTTTTTGTTTCAGTTCGTTCCAGTCGTAGGCCTTGCTCACATCATCTACCTGGATGCCTACCACCCATGATTTATCTTTCCACGACAGGCTGTCGGTGCGTGTAAGGGTCCCTTTACTTTTGCCCCGCTCAAATCTTCCCAGTGAATCGTAATTTTTCTTAGATGATTCATCCAATTGCATGACGACCGCATTGGGATACAACTCAAACAATTTGTCGAGGGTCATCTGGACGGACTCGACTTCGGGGAGGGCTTCCCCTTTCAAATCTCCAGTAGCCGCCACACCGGTTGCCTGTCGCCACCAACTTTTGGTAGTCTCATCTTCAAACATGGCATTGAAGTGATCCATTCCCACCAATCGGAATTTTTCCGGATGACCCTTCACTGTCGGTTCAAACACACGGGCTGTCCGGCACACGCTGCAATAGGTAACGATCACAGGCATTCCACCCACAACATCCTGCACCTGATGGTGGTAAACAATGAACCGGATGGGATACGCCTTAACCTCGCCATTGTGCTCCACGGCCACCACGATGCTGCTGTCGTTCAATGCATTTTCACCCTTGGGCTTGAAGACGACATTTTCAGGCTGCTTAAACATCGCGTCTGCCGACATTTTGAAATTGAACATATATATGCTGGCGATTGGCAACAGCAATGTCAATGCCGGTATCCATTTGTATTTGCTCGTTTGGAAGGTGCCGATAGTCCCCACCCCAATCATGGCTCCAAACAATAACCGGAGGTACCATCGGTATGAATAAAGAAAATAAGCCACATCCAGACTTTGCATCCTTTGGCTTCCTGGCATGGGCATAATAAAATACACATTCAGAATCTCAAATAATGTAAGACCTGCAATGCCGATGTAAAAAAGCTTTTTCATTGTGATTGGTTCGAAATTTCTGTTTCTATTTATACAAATCAAAATTGATATATCCCTCTTCGGCGCGCTGCTTGCCTCGCTTGACATAAACTTCCCGGTCCTGCGGGGCCCAGGTTCCCAACCCATCTACATATCTGTTGAACATGCAAAATGCCGCCGCGATCAATACCGTATCGTGAATTTCCCTGTCGGTCGCACCCAATGTTCTTGCTGCTTTGATCTGGCTTTCTGTCACATTTTTTCCTCCCTTTTGGACGCTGCCCGCAATGCTTAACAATGCTTTCAGTTTTTCCGAAATGGGCGTTGATTGAAAGTCTTTCTTTACTTCGTCAATGAAAGACATATCACATTGCATATAATGCTGAGCAATCCCTCCATGGGCATTCTGACAAAAGAAACAGTCATTCAAAGAGGAAACGTAAGTGGCAATCAGTTCGCGTTCACCACGGGTAAGTGAATTTTCGCTTCGCAGCAGAACTTCTGCCAATTCATTCAAAGGCTTAGCTGTTTCCGGCCTGAAGGCCATCGGGCCGCGTATGCCAGGAAGTCCTTCAGGTAGATTGATGTGTGCCATGATTTAGTTTGTTGTTTTATTTGAACGCAAGAGAAATAGGAATCCTATTAGAAATACTGCTGAAAAGACAAACAAAGAGTTTCCGTATCCTCCCAGTATTGTCACAAAAGCTCCAACAAAAAAAACTGCAGCGGCAGTAAAAAACCTACCAACATTAAAACAAAACCCTGTAGCAGTTGCCCTGATGGAGACTGGAAAAAGGAGGGGAATATACACGGACAGCAGTCCCTGGCTTATGCCAAACATGAATGCGAGTGAAGCAAGTTCTATCACGGTGATGATATTGAAGGCTGTGTTCATTTTGAAAAGCAAGAATGACAAGATGAAGCATCCTGCGAAACACACCAGCATCGCCTTGCGCGTTCCAAGGGCATTAGAGACCCAACCAGAAATAAAGCCTCCGCTCAGTCCACCCGCACCCAACAGCATCATACTAAGTCCTCTTTCATACTGACCGTCTGACGTAGTTAGCAAGCTTTGAACCCAGGTAGGTACCCATGAAAAAATTGCCCACAAACCGATGAGCATAGACCCGAAAATAACTGACCCGTTGAACAGGTCAGTGCCATGCAGGCGAAGGGCGTTTTTGTTTTCTCTGACGACAGTGCGGGACGTTTTCCATTTTTGTGACTCTCTCAGCACCCAAAAGGAAATGATGCCAAGGGTCAACGGGAGAATGCCCACCATAAATCCTTGTCGCCAACCGGAAACGAAGTAATTAACAGCCCCGGATGAAAATATACCCACAGGGAATCCAATGGAAAGAAGGCCGATGAATACCGCCCTGGATCGCTCCGGCCAGGCTTCAGACAAGAGCGTCGTGTTGATCACCAACACCCCACCTACGCCAAAGCCGCAGAAGAATTGAAAGAATAATATCATCTCCCATGAAGGTGCAAAACCCTTAAGCATGGTGAAAAGTCCGTACATACTCACCGAAAGGGCCAGGGATTTGGCACGTCCGATCCTGTCCCCGATCACGCCCCAGACAAAACCACCAATGGCCCAACCAACAAAGTATAGTGAATTGATATATGCACTGACATCATTCAACCGACCATCATCCACCTGTCCCAAAAGATCTTTTACTACTACTGGAAGATAAACGGACATCAACGTCGATGCAGCCCCAGCCAGTACATTGCCAAGGAAGCAGATGGCAAACAGGATCCAGTGGTAGGTGTCTACCTTCTCATCTGTTATGGCTATGTTCGTATGGGTCTGAGTCATGATTCCGAATTTGAGCAGAGGCTATGAATGCTCAGTTATCATTGTTTCTTTAAATGATCATAGCCATGGGGCAAACGTTCATACCCTTTTGCTATTCGCTCGGCGAGACCTTTATAAAAGTCTGGGTCCGTAGGGGTGACCGTGGAGAGCCCATCTACATACCTGTTGTACAAACAGAATAAGGCAGCAATCAATACGGTGTCATGAATTTCGATGTCTGTTGCACCCGCCGCTTTGGCGCTTGCAATTGATGTCTCTGTTACGGCCTTACCGCTTTTTTGAACCTGAGAAGCGATGGTGAGCAGCGCCTTCATCTTAACGCTCACGGGAGCTGAATCAATATCTTTTTTGATTTTTTCTGTGGTCTCACATTCACCCAGCAATAAATCAGCAGCGGCCGTATGGGCAGCTGTACAAAACCGACATTCATTACCGTGTGAAACGATGGTGGCAATCAACTCACGCTCACCCGTTGTCAGGGTGGATGGACCGCGGAGCAAGAACTGTGTAAGATCCCTGATGGGTTGGGCTGAGTCCTTCCGGTACTCCAGCAGACCTGTGATGCCAGGCAAATGTTCTTCAACGGATATATAAGGCATAATTGAAAAAATTTGATTTTGTTGATAGGAAAATGAGAGAGCTGACAGGTCTCACACATTCAGGAGGAGAAAAACAGTTAGCTCCATTGAAACAGGCTTTCTCATTAATCTCTTATCGAAGATCAGCCAAGCTAAACCA
>JAYVEZ010000454.1:0-6623 GCA_043773645.1 Cytophagales bacterium | reverse complement strand
TCAGGAAATAGAAATTCAACCCGATCAGAACCAGTACGTTGGCAATTTTGGCGGTGGCAAACAGGAGCGCCTTCTTCTGGAGTCTGAGTTGGGCAAACGGGATGGCAACAGAGGCGTCGATGAGCATCACGAGCGCGAGCCAACGAATGAATTCCGGATGTGCTGCAAAGCCGAGCGCCGAGGCAATGGCTCCAGAGAAAACAATAAGTATTACGGAGAGTGATATACTGATCGCCAGGACGCAAGTTTGCGCCAGGTTGAAAATCTTTTTGGTGTCGGCTGAAGGTTTAGTTGAAAAACGGAAGAAGGCTGTCTCCATGCCAAACATGTAGACCACATTCACAAAGGCAACGACAGAAAGCAATTTGGTAATCTGGCCATATTCATCCCGACTGAACATCGAGATCGTATGGAGGGGCACCAACAGGAAATTCAAAATCCGCGGCAGCATACTCCCCAACCCATAGAGCATGGTCTCGCCGGCCAGCGTTTTGATTTTATTCATGGGTGAATGTTGTCATGTGAACGGCCATGAATGATGTCTTTACTTCAGTGAGCCAATGGCGCCAATTCCTTTTTAAGGTTGGTGAGGATATCATCTGTCATCTCATCCAGACCATAGCGGTGTTTCCAGCCCCAATCCATCCTGGCGGTGTTGTCATCGATGCTCTTTGGCCAGGAGTCCGCGATGGCCTGCCGGAAATCGGGTTTGTATGTAATCGAGAAATCAGGGATGTGCTTCTTGATGGTGGAAGCAATTTGTGCGGGACAAAAGCTCATCGAAGAGACATTGTAGCTCGTTCGCACTTTCACCTTCTCGGCGGGAGCTTCCATCAGGTCCAGGGTAGCTTTCACAGCGTCTTCCATGTACATCATCGGCAAATAGGTATCCGCTGCCAAAAAGCATTCATACTTTTTTTCTTGCAATGCCTTAAAATAGATATCTACGGCGTAGTCGGTGGTGCCGCCTCCGGGCGGAGTCTTCCAGCCGATGAGGCCGGGGTACCGAAGGCTGCGGACATCAACACCATAGCGCCTGAAATAATAAGAGCACCACAATTCGCCCGCCAGCTTGGTGATGCCGTAAACCGTCGTGGGATCCATGATCGTATCCTGTGGCGTATTTTGTTTTGGCGTGCTCGGACCAAATGCAGCGATGGAACTTGGCCAGTACACTTTGTGAAGCTTCAATTCGAGCGCTGCCTCCAGCACAAAGAGCAGACTGTCCATGTTTAACTTCCATGCCCACCGGGGGTCTTTTTCTCCTGTGGCCGAAAGGAGCGCAGCAAGGTGGTACACTTGCGTGATTTCATTTTTCTTAAGAATGTCAAACAACTTGTCGCGCTGCATGACATCAAATTTCTCATAACGGCCTTCTTTCAGAATGCCCGTGGGGTCCTTTATATCAGAGGCAATGACATTGTCCGGACCATAAATCTTCCAAAGGCCCTGGGTGAGCTCACTGCCAAGCTGCCCACCTGCACCAATCAACAGAATTGTAGTTTTCTTCATTTGAGAGCACGAAAGCGAAAGTTATCAAAATTTCACATTTACAGCCCGCCCCGTTAGATTTGCCCCGGCGTACCGGAAGGTCTGGAATTCAATCAGCGCCTCCCTGCATTATCTTTTCGAACCGAAAACCACCACACCATGTATAAAAAGCTTCAACCGGTCTTGCAAAAAGAACTTCAGTCCATTCGTGAAGCAGGCCTTTATAAGAAAGAGCGGATTATCATTACCCCGCAGGGTGCCGACATCAAGACTTCCGACGGAAAAGAAGTCGTGAATTTCTGCGCCAATAATTACCTGGGACTATCTTCTCATCCAAGGGTGACGGAGGCGGCCAAGCGTGCCATTGATACCCATGGTTTTGGAATGTCCAGTGTGCGTTTTATCTGCGGCACCCAGGACATTCATAAAGAACTGGAGCGCAAAATTTCGGAGTTCCTCAGCACCGAGGACACTATATTATATGCAGCAGCATTTGATGCCAACGGAGGGGTGTTCGAACCTTTGCTCGGAGCGGAAGACGCCATTATTTCAGATGAACTCAACCATGCATCCATCATTGACGGTGTTCGTCTGTGCAAAGCCATGCGTTATCGCTACAAGCACAACGACATGGATGACTTGCGAACACAATTGGAAGAGATAAGGAAAGCTGGAGCCAAACAGATCATGATTGTTACTGACGGCGCATTCTCCATGGATGGAACGATTGCACAGCTTGACAAGATTTGCAATCTGGCCGACCGGTTTGAAGCGCTGGTCATGACGGATGAATGCCATGCAACAGGATTCATCGGGAAAACGGGCCGCGGTGTGCCCGAGTACTGTGGCGTAACAGAAAGGGTGGACATCATTACCGGTACATTGGGAAAAGCATTGGGCGGTGCATCGGGGGGATTTACGTCAGGAAAGAAAGAAATTATAGAATTGTTGAGGCAACGATCAAGGCCTTACTTATTCTCTAACACGTTGGCGCCCTCCATCACGGGTGCTTCGATCGAGGTATTCAATATGCTCTCGGAAACCACGGAACTCCGGGACAGGTTGGAACACAACACGCGGTACTTTCGAACTGAAATGGCGAAGGCTGGATTTAACATCAAGCCGGGTGAGCACCCCATCGTTCCCATCATGTTGTATGAAGCACCGCTGGCCCAGCAATTTGCCGAGCGACTATTGGAGAAAGGTATCTATGTCATTGGATTCTTCTTCCCGGTGGTGGCAAAAGGGCAGGCGCGCATCCGTGTCCAGCTTTCTGCTGCCCATACGCAGCAGCACCTGGACAAAGCCATTGCCGCCTTCACCGCGGTGGGCAAAGAGCTGGGTGTACTATAGCAGTAGAACTATTTGCCGCGCTTCTTCAGCACCTGGGCCAATTCCGGCTCGTTGGAAAAAAATCCAAACAGGGGCTCGGCGTTTTGGTCTGGCAGAAAATAGATACGGTCTTTCTTCCCCCGAAGCTTAAGCTTGTAGAGGTTGAAATAAGGTACTGCTTTGATGGACTTGACTTCCGGCCACTCGTAGAGTTCGGTCTTATCATGGTCAATCACGGCAATGCGTTTTTTTCCGATCGATACCCGCTTGAGCCGGGTGGCAATCGCAAAGTACAACGCCATAAACGTGAGGCCGATGATAAAAAAGATGAGGGCGGTCTTTCTGTTTTTTTCAGCTTCCCCACGGAGGAAGAGAACCATCCCACACGACCACTGCAATAATCCAAAGGCCAGAAAAAAATACTTAGCGAAGTAATACTTCACAGGACTGGCTTCTTTCATTTAGCATAAAAAGTTGGTTTTCAATGACTAAGATATCAAAATTATTAACAATTCCTTAATATTTGAGCGATGAATTTGGGTTGGACGGATGTTCATACTGGGTTGTGCGATGTGGTGAGATGGGTGACGCCCTCTGACAGTGCGATTAATTTATAATTCGGTGATTCGGTAATTCGTTGATGGGGGTAGCGACAAGGTTAGGGGAGTTGGTCCCTTGTTTCAAAGCCCCCTTGTGGTGCGCGATTGTCCATGAACTATGGCGCGACGCTTACAGCGAGTGCCGGTGCGAACCAAATAGATAACTATAATTCCACCGAATCAAATAAATGAGAAGTTCCCAGCGCACGCAAATAATCATCATGTTTTCCGACAATCCTGTAGGTGCCGAGATTGTTGCAGAGCCCGAACATATTCACAGCCTGTGGTTGGTGTTGTCACCAACCACGACCGGGTACCACCACGACCGGGTACCACATTGATCACCAATAATTCAATTACTCGTCTAGACGGGAGCGAACTAAACCTTCATTGATACGAACGTTTGTATTATCTAAAACGGGCTTCACCGGCTTCAATTCAAAAGTGATTGACTAGATGGAGCGTATAACTATGCGGTTGAGCCTGTGGTTGGTGTTGTCACCGACCACCACCGAAGTCTACTAGATCACCGATAAGATGATCAATCATGTAATCCTGAAGGAACTTAGCTCGCTATAGATAGTCCTCTACAGTATTTTAGCAGGTACTTCCCGAAGTCAGCCTATGTTCGGTATGGTCACCGAACAGTCAAATGATCAGGTAAACCGTAATAAACCATGAGACTCTTTTGATGGACCTGTACTTAATTTAGTACATGCTTCACGGAGTTGAATTCTTCACAGCCACATGCTTGTCATGGCAACCCCTGCTTAAGCCAGACAACCGAAAGCAGATTTTGACAGATAGCCTTAAGTTCATGGTTGATGGCGGGCGGATCTGGGTTTACGGTTTTGTCATTATGCCCAACCATATTCACCTATTGTGGCGGCGGCAGGATGCGTGGTTAAACCGAAACACGGAGCAGATCTTTCTAAAGTTTACAGCCCAGCAGATTAAGTTTAAAATTATTGACACGGGTAAGCAAGAACTTCAAAACTATAAGAGTACGCAGGCGGATCGCTTGTATCAGTTTTGGGAACGACGACCTTTTAAGGCAAATATGTACAACAGGAAGACAGCGGCACAAAAGTTGAATTATATGCACTACAACCCAGTCAAGGCTGGACTATGTGTCAATCCTCAAGACTACCGGTTTTCGTCGTATCGGTATTATGAACATAATGAAGATGAATGGGGATTCATCACGCACTATGAAGAGCATCTGTAGGTTTAGCGGTTTGGTGAGGTGATGTCAGGTGGTCGGTGACAACACCGACCACAGGTAATTGATCGAAGGATGAACTGGTCACAGCCTGTGGTTGGTGTTGTCACCAACCACGACCGAATGCTAATAAATCACCGATAGTTCAATTAGTCATCTAAACCGGAGTGAACTAAACCTCCATAGATACCCACGTTCGGTGACAACACCGACCACAGGCAATTAATTTGAAGGATGAACTGATCACAGCCTGTGGTTGGTGTTGTCACCAACCACGACCGAATGCTAATAAATCACCGATAATTCAATTATTCATCTAAACCGGAGTGAACTAAACCTCCATAGATACCCACGTTTGTATTATCTAAAACGGGCTTCACCGGCTTCAATTCAAAAGTGAATGACTAGATGGAGGGTATAAGTATGCGGTTTTAGTGAAGTGTTGTCAGGTGGTCGGTGACAACACCGACCACAGGCAAAATGCATCCCTTTCACGGCCGATCCTCCACCACAATAGGAAAATCCTGTCCACGTGAAAATGTATACGGATACTGAGGCTTGCCTTTTAGCTTTCGGGTCATCTCGGGCACCTGGTCATCCAGATATCCTTTCAATTCATAGATAGTCACCTTGCCATCTTTCGGGGCACCATCGGCATCACCCTGGAGCGCTTTGATCAGCAGGTAAGTAAAGATGCCGTGACCAAGTTCTGCAAACTCACTGGCGAACTGTTCACTTCCTGCCGATGCCATCACGTGAATTCCTGCGCTTCGTGATAATTGGGCTATGGCCTTCTCTTCAGCCGCGCCCCGCGTCGCCAACAGTTCCACCGAGCCACCGCTTTGACAGGCATCCATCACGATGAGCTGCTTTAGCGCTTGTATGTTTTTGAACTTGTCCTGAAGGAGGCTTGCCTCAATGGCTTCTTTTTGAAGCGCACCGAGGTCATACAACCGTAAGCTTTCGCTGGGGATGAAAAAGAATTGGTCATCCACCATGCTTCCGTGACCGGCGTAATAAAAAATGAAGACATCTTCCGGATGAATTTTTGAAGACAATTCATCCAGCTTTTTCAAAATATTCTCGCGCGATGCTTCTGCATCAAACAGGGTGTGCAATTCCAGGTTTTTATAAAGTTGAGTGCCTTTGGCTTCCATCATCTTACCAAAAGATTCGGCATCCGGTCGCGCATAGTTAAGTGTCATCCGTGCGTTCTTGTATGTGTTGATGCCGACGGCCAACACGTAACATGTGCTGGTTTTTCCGGAACGTTCGGAGAAAAGTTCAACCGATTGAGGGTCAGATTCTATTTTATCCTTATTAAAGGCAGAAGCCGTAATGATATTGGTACCGCCGAGGAGGTTGATTACTTGTCGATAGGTGGTAGTTTCGTCTTTGCCGTTGGGCAATTTCAATGCCTGTCTGACAATTGGAATAGACTTTCCATTGTGAAATAATTTAAGATTTTCTACGCCCGCGCCATTATCCGTAATCTTGATGAAGATATCTGCTTTGCCCTCTTCAGGTGAAAGGACCGCGGCAAGTTTTACGGTGGGCGGAGGAGACTTCTGAAGCATGCCGCGGATGCCATTGCGATCATCCTTTCCTCCACGGTCCTGAAAAATCTTTGGCAGCAGGTCGGGGCGGTAGAATTCATCAAAGAACTGGTCTACGGAATACGTTTTCATTCCATCGACGAAGTGAATGAATTGCCTGGCTTCCTGTGTTCCATTAAAATATCCTTCGGGATTCTTCACCATCCACTCATTTTCTCCAAAATGGATGTGTTCAAAGAACTCTTTGCCCGAGTTGAGCTCCCAGAATTTGGTGGAGCCATCGACGCTGTGGCTGATGAGCATTTTTGTGTCGGGACTGAAGAGGAGGGATGTTACCTCTGCATTATGACCTTCGAGTGTTCTCACCACTTTGCCTGTGACAATGTCCCACTGACGGATGGCGCGATCAGCACCTGCAGAATA
>JAYVEZ010000453.1:0-2723 GCA_043773645.1 Cytophagales bacterium | reverse complement strand
TTGAGGTAGTATAAACCGGTTTTGTCAGTCTTGTCCGCAAAGAAGTGGTCTAACACGATCGCAAATGGTTTTTCGGCCAGGTGACTAAAAATATCATCGGGATTGGAAAAAGTTTTCACTGAAAAATCCCCCAACATTTGTTCAAAATGCACCTGCAGCATCTTCTGCTGAGCCGGGTTGTCTTCAACTATAAATACAAGTTTGCCCATATTGGATGAGTTTCTTCTGCTAATTTAGTAAATAAGAACACTCAAAATCCTTTTATCCTCCGGTTTGAATGAACTAAGTGGAACCTGTATTGATCGGGTGCAAAGTAAAGCGGATTGGGAGTTAAACCTCCATTGGGAATGAATATGCGGACACCCAGTACTCCATCATTGGAAGAATTGACGAAGGAGCTGGTGTTCACCAACTCAAGAAGCAGTGGCCCGGGAGGCCAGAATGTAAATAAGGTAAACTCAAAGGTGTCCCTTAGACTTGATGTGAAACATTCAATCGTGCTTACGGAAGAACAGAAAGAATTTATTGCAAAAAAATTATCGACGCGCTTGACCAAAGAGGGCGTTTTGGTTATATCCGCACAGGACAAAAGATCCCAGTCTCAAAATAAAGAAGCTGTTATTGCGCGGTTGAATGATGTTCTCATCAAGGTTTTCACCCCCCACAAAGCCAGAAAATCCACGAAGCCAACCAAATCATCCACGCGGGAACGGATAAAGGCCAAGAAGCATCGTTCCGAAAAGAAACAGTGGCGCCAACGACCGGGCGGATAGTTTCAAAAAGGGATGTTTAATTAAGTTGTCAGGCTGGGAATAAGTATAATCATGCGATTGTCTAACAGGCAACAACAAACTAAAATGATTATGAAAAAGAGCATGATGTTAATGGGGATGATGTTGGTGAGCGCAATCATTTTTGCGCAGCAT
Organism: Cytophagales bacterium; assembly: GCA_043773645.1. GTDB lineage: Bacteria > Bacteroidota > Bacteroidia > Cytophagales > Cyclobacteriaceae > ELB16-189. The sequence goes on along the minus strand of JAYVEZ010000453.1, from coordinate 1,797 downwards.
CGGGGGTTCCACAAGGATTCAACAGGCACCAATCATTTGGAAAAAATGAAGACAGAGCTATCACTCAATGATGATCAGTATGCACGTGTCAAGGCGATCAATGAGAAGTTTACCACCGGCCGGGTAAAGCTCAGAAGTGATACTTCCCTCACGGTGGGCACCATGAGGAATCGAATGAAGAAACTGGAAACGGACAAGGAAGTTCAGCTCAAAGGGGTGCTTACCGAAACGCAATGGACCAAATGGACAACAGCCAGAACAAAACACCAGGAGGACAGAAAAAAGCATCGCCATCACGGAGTTGATCATAAAGGCAAAGGTGAAAAGGGATAACAGGCCTCGAATTCTAAATTGCACAGAAAACTTTTAAATGATCAAACCAATAGCCATGGCCATCAGGTCGTGGCTATTTTATTTTTCCATGAGCCCTTGCTGGGTTGACTCTTGAAACCGTATGCTAATTCCTGATAGAATGCCGATCTTTGTGTCTTGCACCATGAAGGAAGAATCGATCCATTTGAAACGCAATCAATCCCTGGGTGAAGAAATTGCCAATGCCGTGAGCCATGGGGTGGGCTTTCTCGCGGCGGTGGCTGTAACACCAATTCTTATTGTAACCGCATTGCCCCATGGAGCTGCAGCCGTGGTGGGTGTTAGTGTTTTCGGAGCCACGATGATGATTCTCTATCTGGCTTCCACATTATACCATGCGTTTCCCCATAGCCGGACGAAAAGAGTATTTAACATTTTTGACCATGGCGCTATCTTCCTGTTGATCGCAGGTACCTACACACCTTTTTGTTTGAGCGTGCTCGGCGGTGCATGGGGTTGGTCTTTATTTGGGGTCGTTTGGGGCTTGGCGGTACTGGGTGTTGTTGCAAAATCCATTGGTGGAGCCCGCAGCGGAAAGCTTTCCACTGGGTTGTATCTTGCCATGGGTTGGCTTGCCGTGGTGGCAGCAAAACCTTTGTGGCTCAACCTTTCTTCACAAGGACTTTTTTGGCTTGTTGCAGGTGGAGTGATGTATTCAGCTGGGGTGTTATTTTTTATGAACGATCACCGGATTCGTTACAGTCACTTCATCTGGCACTTATTCGTTTTGGCGGGCACCGCCTGCCATGTGGTGGCTGTGTTATACTCATAGAGAAATAAAAAAAGACCAGAAATTCCGGTCTTGAAATTTTCTTTAATTGACTGATTCTAATTTCCCTTATCAGTCATTGTTTCAACCTCGGATTTTCCGTTGATCGTAACGGTGATGGAGTTGTCGCAGGTGCCATCTCCATAATCGATGATGACATCTTTGCCATCTACGGTAAGGTGTTTGGTGCCCTTGACGGGAATAAACACTTTGTTGTTGATCTCGCAGGCCCTGGAATAAATCAGGCTGTTTGTTATTTTCATTTGATAGGTCTTTCCATTCTTATTGGTTCCGGACGAAGTGCCGTCCTCCACCCAAATATCCTGAGAAGGATTGACTCCACGCTGCCACTCCCGTGTCATATTTTGTTCACGGGTAGCCTGGCGACCGTCAGGGAATATCAATCTGCCGCCGGAGATTACAATTTGAAACTTAGGCGCGCCTGCCTGGGAAGATGAGATATTGGTCAAGGTAAGGGTGCCCTCCAGCCTGGCGTCATTTTTGTAAAAATCTTTTGTCGTCACGATAACCACAGAGCCAGGCACAAAACGCTTTCCGGAATAATTGACGATGATCATTCCTTTTCTTGTTTTTCCCCGTGGATCGGTGCAACCTGTACCAAAATCAATGGTGATTTTTCCAATCGGCTTATCAAT
>JAYVEZ010000452.1:0-3663 GCA_043773645.1 Cytophagales bacterium | reverse complement strand
CAAAGAAAGACAACCTGGCACGGGTCAGGACCCTGGTGCTTTTGACCTCTATTTTGGGGGTAGGATTTTTGGCGGGGCAATTTTTGGCGTGGGGAGAGTTGGTAAGGAACAGTGTTTACTTTGTGGGAAACCCTTCCGGCTCATTTCTGTATGTTCTCACCGGGCTCCATGGGCTGCACGTGGTGAGCGCCGTCGTATTCCTGTTGATCGTCTTGAATTCGGCCGTCAGGGCCAGGATAAATTCCAAAAATATGGCCCAGATGGAGATGTGCACTACCTACTGGCATTTTTTGGGCGCCCTGTGGATTTATTTATTCATATTTTTCATGATAAATCAATAAAAAGCTGATTGGTATTTCATCGATTCAGTAGTAGATTAGCAACCGATTAGAAACCTGTAAACTCTATTCTATGTCAGACTCAGCAGCCGCCGTATCTCATGGCAAAAGTGTATGGGATGGCGGTACTTCCCCGATGGGAGTAAGCTACGGCAAGCTCATGATGTGGTTTTTCCTCATGTCAGATGCCTTCACTTTTTCGGGCTTGTTGATAACCTATGGCCTTGTCAGGTCTTCAAACCCCGCATACGTCGGTCCTGTAAAAGACTTCTTTTTCTCTACTACCCACTGGCCCATACCTGAAAAGGTTTATGATGCCATCCCGTTTGTACACGGTGTAGAATTACCCCTTGTTTTTGTTGGATTCATGACCTTCGTTTTGATCATGAGTTCTGTAACCATGGTACTGGCCGTTGAAGCCGGCCATCGCATGGACCGCCAGGCAGTTGAAAAATGGATGCTCTGGACCATTGTGGGTGGGTTAACGTTCCTCAGCTGTCAGGCTTGGGAGTGGACGCATTTTATTATTGGTTCCGGTGAAGGTACACCGATGTTGGAAGTCATTAATGGCCAATGGGTTCAGCACATGGTGCAGGGAGCGAATCTTACAGAAAATCAATATGGACCGCCTGCATTTGCAGATTTCTTCTTCTTTATCACAGGCTTCCATGGATTTCACGTTTTTAGCGGTGTTCTTTTTAACTGGTTGATTTTTTACAATGCAGCCACCGGTGTATATGATCGGAGGGGCCATTATGAGATGGTAGAGAAAGTCGGGTTGTATTGGCACTTTGTTGACCTTGTTTGGGTATTTGTGTTCACCTTCTTTTATCTTGTCTAATCTGAAATCGATCATACCATGGCACATCATGAACCTCAGGTAATTGTACTTCCACCCGATAAGGAGAAAATCAAAAAACTCTGGCGTGTGGCCCTGATTCTTCTTCTGGTAACGATGGTGGAATTCATCATTGCCTTTACCATTCCCCACGGACATGCAAAAACTTTCCTGTTTGTTATCCTGACGATCGTAAAAGCAGGATATATCGTCGGAGAATTCATGCACCTGCGCTATGAGGTCAAAGTTTTGTTTTGGGCTGTGCTGGTGCCAATGACATTTATTGTTTGGATGCTTGTAGCGTTTGTTTACGAAGGAACCAAGATTGTTACGTATTGAAATAATTGAGCCACCGGTAATCCCGTTGAACGAGGGCTAAGGTTGTAGAACTTTAGCCTTCTTTTTTTCTGATGAATAACGTGAAAAAGATCCTCTATTTGTTTCTGGCATTGCTGCTGCCGGCATTGATTTTCGTCTTTTTGAAATACGCAGGCAGGAATGAGTTTAACATTCCGATTTATCATGAACAAGGGGTACCGCACCCGCCCCGGGAATGTAAACAAGCCTACGCGATCCCGTATCGAGTTCCCGATGCTCCGTGGAGTTTTTCACGGTACAAGGCCACGGTAATCATCTTCCCTGCCGATGGACTCGACAGACAAAAGCTGGAATCAAGAATCAATGACGAATTGGGAGCGGGAATTGTAAGGATCATGAACAGTGAAGTCCTCTCCTCGGATCCGGAGCATGTCCTTCAGGTGAGAAATTGCATTTTTTTATTGAACGATCCGTCGCAAGCGGTGTTAATTGACGGTGATGACAGGATTCGGGGATACTATGATCTGCGCTCTCGCGAGGAGGAAGACCGGTTGCGTGTTGAATTAAAGATACTGTTGAAGAAGTACTGATATGACTGATCAACCTGAACCTTACAAAAAAGTCATTGTTGCATTATCGATTATTATCCCGGTGGTGGTGGCGGTTTTGTTTAGTGTGCCGCCCATACCCGGATACGACTTTTCGTTTCTGCCTCCGGTATATGCCACGATCAATGGGATTACCGCTGTTCTCCTGATCACTTCTTATTGGGCCATCAGAAACAAGAAAAGGAGCCTGCATGAGGCGCTGAATTACACTTGTATAGGGCTCTCCAGTGCATTCCTGGTGATGTACGTAATCTATCACATGACGAGTGCGCCTACTCCCTATGGGGGCCAGGGAGCGGCCAGGGGTATTTATTTCTTTATTCTGATTTCTCACATCGCGCTCTCCATTGTTGTGATACCCTTTGTACTTTTTACCTTTTCCCGAGCCCTTTCGGGCAATTTTGAACGGCATAAGCGATTGGCTAAGTTTACATTGCCCATTTGGCTGTATGTGGCCATTACAGGCGTTATTGTATATCTCATGATCAGCCCTTATTACCACGTTGGATGAAAAAATTGATTGCATCATCATTGCTCTTATTGATTGCGGGTGGGATTGCCAATGCCCAATGCGCCATGTGCCGGGCGACGCTCGAAAACAATGTGAGCAATGGAAACATTGGCATTGCAGCAGGGATCAATATTGGCATCTTGTACTTGTTTGTTGCACCGTACCTGGCGGTGGGCGTCCTGGGCTACCTTTGGTACCGAACCAGTAAAACGAATGAACGAAACAAACTCCACCAGCATGTCATTCGGTAAGTGTCCAACCTGCCAGGAGGGAGATATCTTTAAGTACCCGCTTTCCAATGTGGCTCATTTTGCTGACATGAATATGAATTGTCCGGCGTGCGGGGTGAGTTTTGAGCCGGAGCCTGGATTCTATTTTGGCGCCATGTACATCACCTATGCATTCAATATTGTTATTCTTATTCTCTTCGGCCTGTCGATTTATTATTTCTTAGAACTGCCTGAAATTGTCTACCTCATCCTGATCGCCCTGCTGGCAGTCATCACCACTCCGTTTTCTTTCCGCGTATCACGGGTGCTTTGGCTTTACTGGTTTGGCGGCCTTAGGCATAAAGAAACTCAGAAGCCGTAAGGGTAGTTTTGGTATCTTCGTACGGTCACATGGTCATGAGCGCACGCAGATTGCTGTTCTTATCGATGCTCCTGATTGGAGCGGGGTTGCTTACCCGCCTTTACTATTCCCCAAAATTTCAGGCGAACCTTTCCTCCCAAATTCAACAAAATATTTTCCGGGAATTCCAATCAATTGACAATGAAGCCAGGCAACTGCTAAGAGATCGACTTTCTATATCAGCCCCGATGTGGGATGAGGCGAAGCATTTCTTTATCCGTGTGGACAACGATCGGATTGTTGCCTGGAATCGTACCTACGCTGTCCCTGACCTGACCATCGATTCGGATGACGATAGTGTCTCTTTTGTAAGCTCGCCCCGGGGCGATTTCCTTTTGAGAAAATGGAGGTACGATGGCGAATCGGTTCTATTCTGTGTTTTGAAGCTTACCGATCGTTTCCCCATCATCAATAATTTCT
>JAYVEZ010000451.1:0-3181 GCA_043773645.1 Cytophagales bacterium | reverse complement strand
GTGGTGTGCGGGGGCCTGTTGGCATTTGCATCCACCAGCTTGAAAGACAAGCAGGATGCAAATATTGCAATGGAACAGAAGCAGAATATCCTTTCTTCTGTGCTGACGCTCAAAGAAGATGACAACATCAACGAAATCTATTCGAAACAGGTAAAGGGCTTTGTGATTGATTTTGATGGAAACGTAAAAGATGGATTGAAGCCCGAGGATATTATAGTTGCAGTTGAGTACAAAAAGGCACCCAAGGACAGACTGCTGCCGGTGTATGAGTTTCGCAACGATTCCAACAAAGTGGAATATGCGGTGATGCCTGTGTATGGATACGGACTCTGGAACAATATTTGGGGGTTCGTCGCCGTGAAATCAGATTTCAATACGGTACAAGGAGTGAAATTTCAACATGCAGGCGAGACCCCTGGTCTGGGCGCGCGCATCGTGTCAGATGATATTCAGGATCGGTACAAAGGAAAATCAATCTTTGAAAACGGAGCCCTCACATCCATCGTCATGCAAAAAGGAGAAGGACATGATTATGCTGACAATCCGCATAAGGTTGACGGCATGTCGGGCGCTACCCTGACCGGCAAAGGTGTTAACAACATGCTGAAGGACTATTTGGCGTGTTATGAAAAATATTTGAAGAAGAACGCAGACGGTAACAAAACATCATCCCTATGAGTACAGAAGCAGCCGTATTGGAAGAAGTTGTAGAGAAGAAAGCAGAGCCGCTCTTTTCAAAAAAGAACCGCAAGCTGATTTCTAACCCGCTGGACATTGACAACCCCGTGACCGTTCAGATTCTCGGAGTCTGCTCGGCATTGGCAGTGACCACGCAGATGAAACCGGCCTTCGTGATGTCCCTGGGACTCACCATTGTGACCGCGTGTTCGAACGTCGCTATCTCAGCGTTGCGGAATACCATCCCCTCTCGGATCCGCATCATTGTGCAACTGGCAATCGTTTCACTGTGGGTGATCATGGTGGACCAAATATTAAAAGCGTATGTGTATGATGTATCCAAACAACTCTCGGTTTTTGTTGGACTCATCATTACCAACTGTATTGTGATGGGTCGCCTGGAAGCTTTTGCCATGGCCAATAAGCCCTGGCCTTCCTTCCTGGATGGAATGGGTAATGGTTTGGGCTATGGCATGATCCTGATGATCCTTGCCTTCGTTCGCGAACTTTTTGGAGCTGGGTCGCTTTTTGGCTTCAAAGTATTCGCTTCCATGGGCATCCCGTATCAAGGCAATGGATTGTTGCTCTTGCCGGCGGGTGCATGCATCCTGTTGGGCACCATCATCTGGGTGCAGCGCACACTGAATGGATACCGCGAGTCGCATTAATTGAAAGGATATGGAGAACTTATTAAATATAGGCATCAGGTCGATCTTCATCGACAACATGATATTTGCGTACTTTCTAGGGATGTGCTCTTTCCTGGCCATCTCAAAGAAAGTTAAGACCGCCTTTGGTCTGGGCATCGCGGTAATTTTTGTGATCGGAATTACGGTACCCATCAACTGGCTGATTCAGAATTATGTGCTGACGGCCGGATCACTCTCCTGGTTGGGAGAGGACTTTGCCAATATTGACATCAGCTTTTTGCAGTTTATTGTTTTTATCTCAGTCATTGCAGCCATCACCCAGTTAACGGAAATGGCAGTGGAGAAATTTTCCCCGGCCTTGTACGGTACCCTCGGGATCTTCCTGCCGCTGATTGCGGTGAATTGCTCCGTGTTGGGAGCAGCCCTGTTCATGGTGGGCAGGCCTTATAACCTGACGGAAGCCACCGTCTTTGGATTGGGCTCAGGTATTGGCTGGATGCTGGCGATTGTAGCACTGGCTGGCGTACGAGAGAAAATGAAATATTCTAATGTGCCGGCACCCTTGCGCGGACTGGGCATTACTTTTATCCTGGTGGGACTCATGTCACTCGGCTTCCTGAGTTTCATGGGCTTCACGCTCTAGACAGAGAATCAAGCAACAAGGAAAGGCTTCCGGGAGGAGGCCTTTCTTACTTTATTCGAAAATGAAAAACCTCATCGGTAAAATTGTTCGGTATTTTTTCAACGGCACCCTCTTTATTGTGCCCCTGGTTGCTACAGCCTATTTTATCATCCAGGCATTTCAATGGCTGGACAGCCGACTGGACTTGCCGTACCCGGGTGTAGGATTTGTGATCATCCTCTCGGCCATCACCTTGTTTGGATATTTTACTTCCAACTTTGCTTTTCAAACGGTGACGAATTGGTTTGATCAGGGCATCAACCGCATTCCGCTGGTCAAGTTGATTTATTCATCGGTTAAAGACTTGTTGGCGGCATTTGTGGGAGACAAAAGAAAATTCAACAAACCCGTTTTGGTCACCATCAACAAAGAGAACACGATTCACCGCATCGGATTCATCACCCAATCGGACCTGTCGGAAATAGGGCTGAGCGACATGGTGGTTGTGTATTTTCCGCAATCCTATGCTTTTGCCGGCGACCATTTCCTGGTGTCGAAGGAGAATATCAAGCCACTCGATATTTCGGGGTCGGTAGCAATGAAGTTTATTGTTTCTGGTGGAATATCCGGATTTAAAGAGGCCTGATCCTTATCTTTATGTTTATGAAGAATTGGTGGGTGATTTGTCTTTGTTTGATTGCTGGTTGCCAAAACAATGAGGCCAGTGCACCCGAACTGGTGACCGATGACGCCCAGCAGATCGGAGCCACCAGCGTGGTCATGGGAGCAGAGATCAAGCAGATTGGCCCGGTGCGTCCGGTCAACTTTGGTTTTTTGTGGGATATTCAGCCGGATATTTCCATCATAGCATCCAAAAACAAACTGGTGATTGGATCAGCCACCGAACCACGGAAGTTCAGCATCAAATTAGATAACCTCACTGCCTCGACTGTTTATTACTACCGCGGCTTTGCTGCCAATGAGGACTATTCCAAAATCTATTACAGCAATACGGTGATGTTTACGACGTTGCCGTAATTCGGGCAGAATTTCGATGTTGAGAAGGCTAAATGAACTATGGCGCGGCGCTTGCAGCGCGTGCCGGGGCGATCTAAATAATTAATCCAGAATTCAATAGAACTAAATAAAAAAGGCGTTCCCTCAGCCCTTGAGCGAAACATGACGTTCGATGGTAGTGAATTTGGTTTAAGTGGCTAGTTTCCTACTTTTA
>JAYVEZ010000450.1:0-7812 GCA_043773645.1 Cytophagales bacterium | reverse complement strand
TTCCATTTTGGTGAAAAGGGAGCAGCCGCTTGTTTCCATAAGCGACCGGCTTCTTCAAAGCGATTCTGCTCGTTGGCATAGTTATAATTGAGGGGATAGTTTTGAATGCTTGAGCCCACCAACATCGATTCGGGCAATCCATACCAATGCTCCATTGTTGTAAGGCCGGCCTTGGCGGACTGAAGAACATTCCAGCGCGCCACACCCAACTGGGCATGGTGGCAAGCAGACCGAAGGCCCAGTCTTTTATTTTCGCGCAAGGCTGCATCCATCAACTCCGGTGCCGCGCCGAAGAACTTTATACCGTCGGCGCCTTTTAGTTTATTTTCGTTAACCCATGCCCTCGCTTGATCGGGAGTCCTTATTGCTTCCTTGCTTCCCGAGCCAAATGTGACATAGGCCTTGATGCGGGGAGCGGTGATCAGGTTCTGGGCGCTCTTATTTTTTTCTTCCAATACCCAATCAATGCCGTTTCCGGATCCGGGTTCGCGGATGGTGGTGATGCCGTGGGCCATCCAGAGTTTAAATACATATTCGGCATTGGGCGCCTGACCACCTCCAATATGTCCGTGCATATCGATGAAGCCCGGCATGAGATACATACCCTCACAATTGAGCTCTTTGCCGCCGGCTTCCAGCTTGACACGGTTGCCATCGCTTGCCATGCCGGGCGTGGGAAGTCCGAGGCTTAAAATATTTACAATCCTGTTTCCTTTCACTACAATGTCTACCGGACCCACGGGAGGTGCTCCTGTGCCATCGATCAGCATCACGCTGCGAATGATAAGTTGTGTATAAGGTCCTTCGCCGTCTTTTACCTCAGGGGCTTTTTTTACAGTTTCCTGGGCAAGGACCCGAAAAGATAAAAGGATGAGGAGTATAAAGAGTTTCTTCATGGGGTAGGGTTAAAAAGGGAAGATACCAAAAATTGGATGGGATGAAAATGGAAAGTAATGGCAGTGGCATGCGCAACAAGATATTATGGATTGTCACGCCCGGCGGGATTTATTAACCGCGGAGGCACAAAGGCGCAAAGAATAATGCAATCCTTTGCGCCTTTGTGTCTTTGCGGTAGTAAAACTATGTCAACTAAAGATCCAGACCAGATTTGTTTAGACATCCAAAATACACTTCAAAATAGATTAGTAAAATAACTGACCCAGCGCATTGGCGGTATCTGTCTGGGCGGGCTTCAATCCCAGAAACTGTGTGTACTGTTCTGGCTTGAGTGCACCCTTCAGTCCGTCAAAAAGTGTCTTCTGCTCGCCGGCAAATTTTGTTTTGTATTCAGTGGGTTTGCTTTGCATCAAGCCCATGAAACTTGATTTGTTTGTAAGGAACGTATTCACCAGACTGGTTACTTTGGAGGTTTGGTCGCCGCTTAAGCCAAGCTTGGGTGTAAGCATATCCATAATGCTTTTGCCTGCCTTGGCAGGATCAAGGCCCAGGGCTGAAGCAGTGGAAGCTGCTTTCTTCAGGTCGAGTTGTGCCCATGCATTCAGTCCCATGGAAAGAGCCACAAACAGTACAATTATTTTCTTCATGTTCTTCGAGTTTTAGGTTACGTTTATATCGGATTTAAATTAAATAGAAAATGTCAAAGGAAAAATTCGTTGCATCCATACAAGCATCTTATTCTGTTCCAGGGGCTTCCATCTACCTGGGTGCCGGTGTTCTGGACGGAGAAATCATCCCTGAAGCCAAAGTAAATATTTCCTTGCGGATGATGACCCGACATGGACTGGTGACGGGAGCCACTGGCTCAGGTAAGACAAGAACGCTTCAGCTGATGGCGGAGCAACTTTCTGCCGCCGGCGTAGCTGTGTTCATGCCGGATATGAAAGGTGACTTGTCGGGGATCGCGAAAGAAGGCACTGCCAATGATAAGATTAATGATCGTGCCAAGGCGTTGGGGATAAAATATTCGCCCGCCGGATTCCCAACTGAAATATATTCATTGAGCGGAAAGCTGGGTGCACAGATGCGGGCCACGGTTACTGAATTCGGTCCTGTCTTGCTCAGCAAAGTGCTTGAACTCAATGAGGTGCAGGGCAGCGTGCTCATGATCTTGTTCAAATATGCCGATGACAAAAAACTTCCGATCGTAGATTTGAAAGACCTTAAGAAGGTATTGAATTATCTCTCCGAGGGAGCGGGCGCTGCAGAAATCAAAAGTGACTACGGAAAAATTTCCCCGGCAACCGCGAGTACCATATTGAGAAAAATCGTGTCCCTTGAGCAGCAGGGTGTGGATCAGATTTTCGGAGAGAAGTCGTTTGATATTGGTGATCTGCTGGAAAAAGTGGACGGACGCGGTGTCATCAGCCTGCTCAACGTGGCCGATGTTCAAAGTCAGCCTGCCATTTTCTCAACCTTCATGCTTTCTCTCTTGGCGGAAATTTATCAAACCCTTCCCGAAGCGGGCGACCTCGACAAACCTAAGCTTGTGTTCTTTCTGGATGAGGCTCACTTGCTTTTCAAAGACGCGCCCAAAGCGTTCATGGACCAGATTGAGCAGGTGATCCGATTGATTCGTTCCAAGGGCGTGGGAGTTTTCTTTTGCACCCAGTTGACGCAGGACGTGCCATCCACCGTGCTCTCACAGTTGGGAAACAGGGTCCATCATGTCATCCGGGCATTCACACCGAATGATGTTAAAGACCTGAAAGAAACCATTAAGACGTTTCCAAAGTCAGCGTTCTACGATTTGGAAAAACAATTCACCCAACTCGGCATTGGACAGGCTTTCATTACCGTATTGAATGAAAAAGGCATTCCTACCGAGACGGTGGTCACTCACCTGGCGCCGCCGGCCTCTGTGATGGGACCTCTTGCACAACAGGAATATGAAGCGTTGTTAAATGGATCGGAAATGTTTAAGAAATACAAAGATTCTATCGATCCAATGAGCGCATTTGAAATTCTGAACGAGCGGGTGCAGGCTGTTCAGCAGGAACAGGCACAAGTTACTGCGGCCAAACAGCAGTCACAGCCGGCATCCAGGGCAGGTCGTGTGGAGAAGAGTACTTTCGAGCAGGTGCTTACTTCTCCGGTGGCGAAGCAGGTGGGGAGAGAGTTGGTGCGGGGGGTATTTGGGATGTTGTTTGGGTCTGCGCCGAGGAGTACTTATTCCAGAAGGAGGTAGTAGATATCGCGCCCATTCAGGGCTAATACACGTATTCCAGAAGGAGGCGCAAGACACCGCTCCCTTTAAACTATCCAGAGTTGGATCGGGATTGCGGTGTTCACACCTTCGACATCAGGTATTTTTTAGGCGTGACTCCAAATTTCTTGCGAAACGCTGCAATGAAATGACTTGGATTGGTGTACCCGATTTGGTAGGCTACTTCTGCTACCTGATATTTCTTTGAGTCGAGGAGGACGCGGGCATTGTCAAGTTTGTGATCGAGCAAGTATCCAAACACCGTGTTGCCGTAGATTTCTTTAAACCCTGCTTTTAATTGGTGGTCGTTGAGGCCTGAAATTTTTGCCAATTCTTTGAGCGTGGGCGGAGATCCCAGGTGCTTGAGCAAATGCTCCTTGGCATTCTTGATCTTGCGAACGGTCTCCTGATCATTCAAAAAGGGGCAGTTCTCGGTATCTGTTTTCTTCGTGGAAAAATAGAGCGCCAATAATTCCAGAATTTTTCCCTGATAGAAAAGCCGGTTGGCGTTCTCACTCAGGTGCACATGAAAGAGTTGATTGAGCTCTACCAGCAGGTATGAAGGAATTTCCCGCTCGTCGTAGAATTTTTGGTTGATGTTCTCTGGTTTCAGAAAGGGGAGGGGCTCATGCACGAATAGCTGGTGCAGGCTTTCAAGTGATATGGTGAGGAAAACCATCCGTGAGTGAGGCGCCAGGCGCAACGTGAATGGCAATTCCCGTTCCGGGTCAAAGAAAAAATAGTTGTGCTGTCGCTGAATTTCCCGGGCGTAGTGTGGTCCAAATTCAAAGACGGCACTTCCTTCCATGCAGAAATAGAAATGGATAATGGATTTGCGGATCAAACTCGATTGAACACTTGGTTCATGATCAGAATTCTCCGCAATCACCAGCGATTGATCATCCTGAATGAAGAGTATCTTTGAATTTCCGATTTGGGTATTTTTATCTGAAATAGCCTTTTCCATCTTTCATGTTTGTTATACTAAATACCAAAAAAATGTTGTCCAGTACTAGAATTACTGATTTAGGTCATAAAAATACCTAAATGATATCATTAAAGTTGGTTTTGGCATTAATTGTTCTGATTTGGGTATTTTTTGGATTCGCAGGTGTCAATATTTGCAACCGTGTTAAGGATCTCCCTCTTCATATCCTGTCTAACGCTGATCCAAATGACAACTTTTGGTCAGGACTCTTTGCAGACAAGGCAATTGGATGAATTGGTAGTAACGGCCACCCGCAACGAAAGAACGGTAGGGGCTTTGCCGATGCCAGTTACAATCGTCCAAAAAGCACTCATTAAATCGATGGGTTCCCTGCGATTGAATGATGTGCTGACGGAACAAACGGGGCTCGCGGTCGTGCCTCAGGTCAACGGACAGGGAAACGGAATTCAGATCCAGGGATTTAATCCAGACTATACCCTGATATTGATTGATGGAGAGCCTCTCATTGGACGAACTACAGGTTCCCTTGAATTGAGTCGCATAACAGTTGGAAACATCAAGCAAATTGAAATCGTAAAGGGCCCATCTTCCAGTCTCTATGGCTCAGATGCGTTGGCTGGTGTCATCAATATAATCACAGATCGCCCCCAGGAAACGCGGGGGAGTCTTTATTCAAGATATGGCACCAACAATACCATGGACCTTTCAGGCGATTACAGTACCATGATTGGTAAGCTAGGCGTTTATGTATTTGCCAATCGTTACAGTACCGATGGATATGATTTGTCTCCTGAGAATTTTGGCAAAACAGTTTCTCCTTTTCGGAATTACACCGGCAACTATAAGATCACCTATAAGTTTAGTCCCAGGACTGACTTGAGTTTTGGAGGGCGCTATTTTAATGAACAGCAGAATTTCAATTACGAGGTAACGACACCCAACTCGGAAAAAATCCTGACCTCAGGTACGGGTACCACCCGTGACTGGAACCTCAATCCGGTTCTGGTCCATCGGTTCTCTGACCGACTGAAAACAACTGCCAGATTTTATGCGACCCACTTTCAAACGCAGACCCAGCTCAACAACGCAGCAACGGATACACTTTACTACAAGGACGATTTTCAACAGACTTTTATCCGTCCTGAAGTCAATGGGGAATATTATTTCAATGATCAAAATATATTGACCGTAGGTGCAGGTGAAATTTTTGAGACGGTACAAACCTCCCGTTACGGGGATGAGGCCAAACGCCAACAGCAAACCCGATATGCTTTTTTTCAGGAAGAGTGGAAGCCCTTGAAGAAACTCAGCCTTATTGCAGGGGGTCGTTACGATCAGAACTCAGTGTACGGGTCGCAATTCAGTCCCAAATTGTCTACCCGCTTTGAATTGAACGAAAAGGTTACACTGAAGGGATCGTTCGGTGTTGGATTCAAATCACCTGACTTCAGGCAATTGTATTTCAACTTCAATAACTCGGCCGGTGGCGGTTACAGCGTGTTGGGTACGGAGGTGGTGGGTGACAGGCTTGCGTTGCTGGAGTCGCAGGGGCAGATTCAGACTTACCTGTTTGATCCCGCGTTGATTGGCAAGCTGAAAGCGGAGCGTTCGCAGGCCTTCAATCTCGGCGCCCACGTAAAGTTTTCCCGCAAGCTTAGCTCGGATTTCAACTTGTTTTACAATTCAATCGATAACCTAATTGAAACACAGGCCGTCGCCATTACAACATCCAACCAGACCATTTACAGCTACCGCAATATAAGACGGGCATTTACCGAAGGCCTGGAAGCCAATCTTACCTACCCCCTGGCGAGAAAACTAAACCTGTCGGTGGGGTACCAGTTGCTCTACGCAAAAGATAAAGATGTACTGGAGCAGGTCAGGAATGGAGAAGTCTATTGGAGAGATCCCGAGACCCTCGTGACCAAACGACTCCTACCCAGCGAATACTTTGGGTTGTACAACCGATCGCGCAACATGGCCAATGTCAAACTTTTTTATTCCGACAAGGAAAAGGGTCTTGAGGCCAGTGCGCGTGTGATCTATCGCGGCCGATATGGGGTAGGCAGCATTTCAGGCAACATTCAGGGCGAAACCATTCCTCCTTCAGACCGCGATGGCAACAACATCCTGGATACACATGATACTTTTGTGAGCGGCTATGCTTTGGTCAATATATCCCTGGCGAAGACCATTCCTCAAGGAATCCGGTTCCAGGTGGGTATTGATAATTTGTTCAATTACACTGATAAGATTTACATCCCTAACATCCCAGGCAGACTAATCTATCTGAGTGTGGGCTATAATTTTTCGAGAACCAATTCCTTTAAATAAATCAATTAACCATATGAAAATGCTCAGATCATTTATTTCTATGTTGCTTGTGGCCAGCGCCGCGCTGTTTTTCACCGGATGTTCTAAAAGTGACCCCGCGCCGGCTCTCGTAGCGGTCACGTATAAAAACCTGGCGGCCGATCCTCCCTCAGGTGGATATAACCCAACGAATGGACAACCGATCGGTGTGACCAAGAAATATGCGTTGTTTAGTTTTAAGACCGGCGCCATTGTAGCCAATACGGACAGTGCCTCCACAAAATGGGACATTGGTTTTAATGGAACCAACATTATTATCAACAGCGGTACCAGTGGACCTGGCACTGCAGCGGCGCAGGTCGTTTCCGGTATTTTCACTGACCTGACGACAGCACCGAATGACGGCTACTTGCAAGACAATAAAAATGCAACACCCGCCTTTTATGCTATTACCCGAGGATCAGGAAAAGGCTGGTACAACTATGACCCAAATTCCAATTTGATCACGCCAATTGCCGGAAAGGTATTGATGATTCAAACAGCAGATACCAAATATGCCAAGGTAGAAATATTGAGTTATTATCTCGATGCCCCGGTGGCGCCCATTGCGACGACAAAGGACAGGTATTACACCTTCCGGTACATCTATCAGGCGGATGGCAGTAAGAAACTTCAGTAGCAACCAGCATCAAGGGACCTCATTGACGAGGTCCTTTGATTTAACATTCTATTATGTTGTCCATTATCCAAAAGATTCCTGTATTGACCACGATTCTTTCGTTCGCGTTCTTTGTTGTGTTGTATCGTCACTGGAAGGTGAAGGGCAAGCCATCCTATTTGTTTTGGTGGACAATCGGGATAGCTTGTTACGGACTCGGTACATTGACTGAAAGCTATGTTGGATTGTTTGGCTGGAATGAAACTGTATTCAAATCCTGGTATATTTTGGGCGCACTGTTGGGGGGTTTTCCGTTGGCTCAGGGTTCGGTGTATTTAATGTTTAGCAACAAAACGGCCACCTGGATGATGGCTTGTGTAGTACTTGTTATCGCTGTCAGTGCCATTTTGGTAATACTTTCTCCAATTGATTATTCTCTCGTGGAATCCACACGCATTACAGGAAAGGTTCTGATGTGGAAAAAGGTTAGATTGATGACTCCTATTGTAAATATTTATGCTTTTGTGTTCCTCGTCGGGGGAGCCCTGAATTCGGCGTACAGATACAGCAAGTCACGTGAACAAAAGAAACGATTTTGGGGAAACGTTCTCATTGCGTTTGGTGGATTGCTACCTGGAATAGGCGGCTCCTTTACTAAGTTTGGCTATACGGAAGTATTGTATGTGATGGAATTGCTTGGAATTATCCTGATTTATTTTGGCTATCAAA
>JAYVEZ010000449.1:0-9821 GCA_043773645.1 Cytophagales bacterium | reverse complement strand
GATTATGTCAATGATGGCAAAGACTACTCCGGCAATGCACTCACCGGTGTCCCTCCCGCGACACTCGCACTGGGCGGTGACGTTGCCCTTCGCAATGGTTTCTATGCCAATGTCACGGCTTATTACAGCGATCGTCTTCCTCTCAATGATGCCAACACTGACTACGCCAATGACTATTATCTATTGGGGACCCGTCTGGGATATCGCCTTCATGGGAAGGTTCCGCTTGAGTTCTTTGGTGGTGTAGACAACGCATTTGACGCCAAGTATAGCCTCGGCAATGACCTGAATGCTGTGGGGGGCCGCTACTACAACGCAGCACCGAGAAGGAATTTCTACCTTGGATTGACGGCTAAACTTCCCTCGGCCAGAAAATAATCCTCAGGTCAGACAGTAGTTCTGTGGATAATCTTCTTATCCAACCATTGCAGACCAAGGATAAAAGCAGCTCCGAAAATCAACAGGCCCGAATAACCTGAAATAAACTTCAGTGCACCAAAATTTATCTTGAAGCCTGTCATGGCGATGGCGATTCCACCAACAATGGTGAAGGAAATCAAACCGACATACAGCCAAACCAATTCACGCGAGGAAGATTTTTCACCAACCGCCTCCATGCGATTAAGTACCCGATCGGCAAAGCCCGAAGGCAATTGATATGATGGCGATTGCCTCAGCGCGCTGAA
This sequence comes from Cytophagales bacterium, assembly GCA_043773645.1. Taxonomy (GTDB): domain Bacteria; phylum Bacteroidota; class Bacteroidia; order Cytophagales; family Cyclobacteriaceae; genus ELB16-189. The sequence goes on along the minus strand of JAYVEZ010000449.1, from coordinate 9,135 downwards.
CACCGTGCGATAGGCGAGCTCCTCGGGTCCGTTTCCGGCAAGTCCCCGCTCAATGCTATTTTGTAATTCTTCCTCGTTCATATTCCCTTTTCTTCCTGACCCAATTGTTGACTTACTTTCTCCTTCAACAAATTTCTTGCCCTGAACAAATAATTCTTCACTGTTCCCTCCGGCATCTCTGTTACCGCGCCGATCTCTGCATAGTTCATGCCTTCCAGGTGGTACAAGGTAAGCACTGTTTTATATTGGACGGGCAACTGCTCAATCAATTTTATTACCCACTCTTCCAAATCTTTTTCAGACAGAATGTCCTCCGGATTCTCTGCCGCCACAAACTTGTCCGCCCATGCTTCATCTTCCGGCCAGTCAGCGTACGCCATCTTTTGCTTTCGCATGTGGTTGATGGCGTGCCGGTAGGCAATGGTTGCGATCCAGGTGCTTAGCCTGGATTGAAAATTGAATTCCGAAATTTTGTCAAATACCTTCAAGAACACATCCTGACAAAGTTCCTCGCGGTCTTCAGCCCGTTTTACCAGCCTGCCAACCATGTGGGCCACCAGTCGCTCGTGCTGCTGAATAAGCAGCCGAAACGCCTGTTTATCTCCATTTTTTACCCTGGAGACAAAGGCCCGTTCATCTGTCATTATGGGGTTGGACACAGTTTGTTGGTCGGGTGTTGCAGATAATACGGATTTTTTTCCGGAAGGGCTGTCATTTCAGTACTGACACATCACATTTCAATACTTCCGATAAATTCTTTGATGAATTGCAACATAGAAGCCCAGTCCTGTGTCTTACCTCCCAAAACTAAAAAACAACGATTATGAACGGCGAACTCAGAGATGTATTGATGCCCATAGCCATCATGGGAAGTTTTGGCGCAGGCGTATATTTCTTCACGAAAGTGATGACAGATTACCTTCTCAAGAAGAAGATGGTAGACAAAGGCTTTGTCAACGATGAGACGCAGGCCATTTTCAAACAGCACAAGGCCGACAACAAAGCCTCTTCTCTTAAATGGGGCTTAATTATATTCTTCGCGGGGATGGCGTTGATCATCATGGAGTATTTGCCGTCCGGGCCTGAGTCGCCCCTGCCCTATGGCTTGTTTGCTGTATCGGTTTCATTGGGTTTCCTTAGCTACTATTTCCTGATAAAGAAGGACTCCAAAGAATAAACTTGTAACAATTAAAACAAAGGGGCCGTCTAAGCGATGGCCCCGTTTTTTTACCCATCAAGCAATCCTGTATGTTCAAAAACTATTTTAAAACTGCTTTAAGAAGCCTGAGCCGTCACCGGTTCTTCTCCTTCATCAATATTTTTGGTCTGGCCATCAGCATGTCTGTGTGCATGGGCATCATCATGCTCGTGGCGGATCAAATGATGTATGATCGCTACAATACCAAGCGCGACCGAATCTATCGGGTGAACACCATCCCATTGGGAAAAGAAGGCCAGGATTTCAATGAGACTGCTACGACAACGCTTCCCCTCAAGCAAGAGCTTCTCGAGAATTATACAGGCGTTGAGAAGGCAGTCCGCATCGGCCGGGGATTTGCCAACAACTGGATAGAGTTTGATCAAAATGTCAATATTCCGGTGGCCGGTTATTTTGCCGATCCGGAGGTCCTCGAAATATTTGAATACGACCTTGAGTACGGTGACCCAAAGACAGCATTGGTTGAACCTTACTCGGTGGTGTTGACGAAGGCCGCTTCAAAAAAACTTTTTAAGCAGGAAAACCCGGTCGGGGAAACTTTTAAAGTGGGAGAAAATGGCACCTACAAAGTGACGGGTGTGATCAAAGATAGCAACCATAAGTCTCACATCGTATTTGATGCTCTTGCCAGCATGGCCTCCGTGAAAAGTCTCGAGGCTTCCGGCAAACGCGGCAAAGACCTTGACAACTGGTACAACTATACCACGGGATGGATCTATGTTCTCCTGGAAGAAGGCAAGACACCTGCTGATATAGCCCCGAACCTTGAAAAAATCCAGGCAAAGCACTTTACAACCCTGACCAATCCCGATACGCAACACAAAGTGAAGTATGCGCTGCAAAACATGATGAACATCACTCCCGGTCCGTTCATCAATAACCCGATTGGTCCCTTTCTGCCATGGATGTTCATTTATTTCTTTGCAGGACTTGCGGGTGTAGTGATGCTTACCTCCTGCTTCAACTTTACCAATCTTTCCATAGCGCGCTCGTTGACGCGCGCCCGTGAAATTGGGGTAAGAAAAGTGACAGGCGCTATGCGTTGGCAGATTTTTGTCCAGTTTCTCGCTGAATCTGTCCTGGTGGCAATGTTCTCATTGGCAGCCGCGCTTGTTCTGCTGGTGCTTGTCAAACCACTCATGCTTGAGTTGAGTTTTGCACGCATAATGAAGTGGGACCTGGAGGCGAACTATTACGTTTATGGTGTCTTCTTTGTCTTTGCCCTTGTGGTTGGGATATTGGCAGGAATTTTTCCCGCTGTCGTGCTGAGCGGATTTCAACCGGTGAAGGTGTTGAAGAGTCTGAATTCCATTAAGCTTTTCTCCAATATTGGTTTGCGAAAAGCTTTGCTGGTATCGCAGTTTACATTCTCCTTGATTTTCATTCTCACGGTCATTGTGGTGTTCAACCAACTAAACCTGTTCATGCGCGCCGATCACGGCTTCAGCATGGAGAACAAAATTATTGTTCAACTGAATGATGCTTCCGCAGAGACCCTGAAGACAGAATTACTAAAGCACCCTAACATTGAGAGTGTTTCCGCTGCTTCGCACATTCCTGCTGCTGGAACCCAATATGGCGAAGGATTTAAGAAATCCCTGGATGAAAAGGACTGGACGGAATTGTACTATTATGCTGTCGATGAGGACTACTTAAAAAATATTAAAGTTTCCCTGATGGCCGGGCGATTCTTCTCCGCAGGCGATGGCGCTTCCAATAAGAACTTCATTGTCATCAACGAAAAATCCCTCAGCTCATTCCATTTGGGTTCCCCTGCTGATGCCCTGGGGCAGGAAATAATCTGTAAAAATGATTCTTCGCGAAAGCAGATTATTGGTGTGGTGAAAGATTACAATCACCAGATGCTCATGGAAAAAATTGATCCCATGGTACTGCTGTATGATGCAAAACAATTCAACCTGGTGCAGATTGAATATTCAGGTACGTACGAAGCCGCCAGCAAGACGGTGGAAGAAGTTTGGGCTAAAATAAATCCAAATCTGAAACTTGACTACAAAGATTTTTCCTCTGAAGTCCATAAAATCTACGACATTTTCTTCGGTGATATTGTGGATGTGATGGGTGTTGTTTCCTTCCTCGCCATCCTGATTTCTTGTCTTGGATTGCTGGGCATGGCTACCTACAGTACGGAAACACGCATCAAGGAAATATCCATTCGCAAAGTATTGGGCAGCAGCAATGGATCATTGGTGTACTTGCTGTCAAAGGGCTTTATCGCCATCCTCTTGATCGCCATCGCCATTGCTGTCCCGGCCGCCTACTTTCTCAATAACCTTTGGTTAGAGTTGCTTGCCTACCATGTGGCAATCGATGTTTCGGTTATCTTCCTGGGTGTATTTGTTCTTGTGGTGTTCGGCGTGTTAACCATTGGATCGCAGACGTGGAGGGCTACCTTTATCAATCCGGTTGAAAACCTGAAGAGTGAATGACCTCACCCTATCCCTCTCCTTGAGTAGAGGGGAGGGTTACATATTGAGATACTTCATCAGCATATCCAGCCGCTCTTTGCTGTCGTCATCGCGGGGTGCTTCCTGGTAGCGACCGATCACCCGATAACCAAACCGTTCAAGGGTGGCAACAATTCGGGAAAGGTCCAATTGATTAATCTTGAGCGTCAGTTTGATTTTTCCTCGGTCAAGTGGATCCTCCACGATGCTGCTGCTGATGACCTTTGCCTTATTCTCTTCCACATAACGGCTGATTTCCGCAAGGGAATAGTCAATGAGGTCCATGGATAGCACCAAAATTCCGCCCGGCATTTGTACCGAGGCCGTTTGTGCAAACGAGGCCATGATATCTTGTACGGTAATGATCCCCACATATTGGCCATCGTCATTCACGACCGCCACGATATTCAGTTTGTGTTCCCCGGCAATCCGGAGGATATCAAAAAAATGTGACTCCAGTCCAACAAAGCATTCTTTACCTACCAATTTGAAATCACCGAGGTTCTTATCAATGTCGTTTGATTCAAGGATGATCTCCTCAGAAATAAATCCCAGCAATCGCCCCTCCTCCACGACGGGCAAATGATTGCAGCGAAACTCTTCCATCCACACGATGGCCTTGTGGGCATCATCCGTCACTTTCAGTGGCGGCACCATGTGGTTGATAAGTTCTTCTGCGATCATTTTGTGACGGGGGATAAAAATTCCTCAACAATCTCATTAAATTTTTCCGGATGCTCCATCATCGGAGCATGGCAGCATTTATCAATGAAGTGGAGCTCTGAGTTCGGAATCAATCGGTTAAATTCATAAGCAACGGAGGGGGGTGTAATCGTATCATTTAATCCCCAAACCAACAGCGTGGGAACCGCTATTTTTGGCAAATCATTTGCGAGGTTATTTCGCTGGGCGGATTTCGCGATGGCCACGATCCGCATGCACTTCGGGATGCTCTTGGTGGTCTCAAAGACCTCATCAACCAATTCACTGGAAGCTACCTTGGGGTCATAAAAGGTATAGGCCACCCGCTCACGAACGTAGTCATGACTACCCCTTCGTGGGTAAGAACCCCCCATGGTGCTTTCAAATAATCCTGAGCTTCCGGTGAGCAACAGTTTGTCAACCTTGGTGCTGTTATGAAGTGTGTACAACAAACCAACATGCCCACCAAGTGAATTCCCCAGAATAATCATGTGGTCCAGTTTTTTCAAGGCAACAAAATCCTCTACAAACTTCTGAAGTCCCTCCAGTCCAGCTTCCTTGATGGGCATTTCATAAATTGGCAACATGGGGATGACGACACGGAAGTGTTTGGTAAATCTGCTTACAACGCCTTCCCAGTTACTTAATGCTCCGAAAAGTCCATGCAACAGCATCAAGACCTGTCCGGTCCCTTCATCTACGTACTTGAAACCTTGTTCCTCCTTGACGTTGAGGGCCATCGTGTGCTATTTGCGTGATAAGTAAGCGAAAAATATCTGTAGTTAGAATTGCCTGAAGATTTCTTTGAAAACGGGGATAAAGCCTCCAATCCAGTCTGCAGTGAGTGGAGCCAGCCGTGCCGTAAACGGATATAGCCATGACCCCTCCGTCCATTCTGCTTTGGGTGAAATTTTTAGCGAGTCTGCAATCCAAATAACAATGCTGAGCAGAAAGAGTGTCTTGAACGCGCCCAACGCTGCACCCATGCTTTGATCCACCGTCCCCAAAAAAGATTTGTCAATTGAGTGCTTTACCATTTTTCCCAGCAATCGCACAAGGATTACAACGATAATAAATATGAGAACGAAAGAAAGATAGGGCAACGTGTTCTTGTCAGCATTAAATTTTTCCTGAAGAAAGAGCATGCCCTCCCCCATCAGTTTGAATCCTGCGAGGACGCCCAGTATGATCGCCGCCAGTGAGATGAGCTCCATCAGGAACCCTTCCTTGTAGCCGCTCCACGCGCCTCCAATTAAAAAAAGTATTAGAAAAATATCGGCAAGGCTCACGCGACCAGAAGTTTCTTAACAATTTCAGATATTAACTTACCATCTGCTTTTCCCGCCAGGGCTTTTGTTGCCATGCCCATCACCTTACCCATATCTTGCGGACCCTTAGCTCCTACCTGGGCAACAATGGCTTTCAGTGCATCCGTAATTTCGGCTTCTGATAGTTGTTTTGGCAAATACCGACTAATGATTTCCAGTTGAAGGTTCTCACGCTGGGCCAGGTCTTGTCGTCCTTCTTTTTGAAAAATCTCCGCGGACTCCTTGCGTTGCTTGGCGGCTTTCATTAAAAGCTTGCTCTCAACATCGGTCGTGATCTCTGTGCTTACCCCTTTTTCTGTTTCAGCGAGGAGAATCATTGACTTGATGCTTCGCAGGGCTTCCAGCTCTTCTTTATTTTTTGCAAGCATTGCCTTTTTGATGTCGTTATCGATAGTGGTTTTCAGTGACATGATTGTGTATTTTCGCTCAAAGTTATCGAACGAAATCATCAATAAACAAATGACGCGCCTCAGTGTCAATATCAACAAAATTGCCACCCTTAGAAACGCCCGTGGAGCCAATAATCCGGACGTGATCAAAACCGCCCTGGATTGTGAGCGATTTGGGGCGCAGGGCATCACGGTGCACCCACGACCCGATGAACGGCACATCCGCTACAGCGATGTTATTCAATTGAAAGAGGTTGTCACTACTGAATTCAATATTGAAGGCTACCCGGATGATCGCTTCATAAAAATCATTCGTGAGGTGAAGCCGGCACAGGCCACGCTTGTTCCTGATCCTCCCGGTGTACTTACTTCCAACGCTGGCTGGGATACCGTGCGCCACCAGGAATTCCTAAAGAAAGTCATTGGAGAAATAAAAAATCTGGGTGTGCGTGTTTCTGTCTTTGTCGATCCCTCCGTGAAGATGGTCGAAGGTGCAGCCAAGGCAGGAAGTGACCGCATTGAACTTTATACCGAGCCTTATGCAGCCCACTACCATCAAGACCCGATGAAAGCAGTACTCCCGTATCAGGAAGCGGCAACCATCGCCCTCCAATCAGGAATGGGAATCAATGCAGGGCATGATCTCGATCTTCACAACCTCCGATTCTTGACTAAATCTATTCCCAACCTCGACGAAGTTTCCATAGGCCATGCACTCATCTGCGATGCAATCTACCTCGGCCTTGAGAATACCATTCAATTATATCTCCGAGAGCTTCGTAATTCGTAATCTTTAATTTCTTAATTTTTCCCCGGCACAACATACCCATTTTCTCCAAGTCTTTTCCCCATTTCCTCATACGCCACTGAGTCGGTGGGTGTGAAACTCGCCAGGCCGTCAACATAGCGGTTGAACATGGAGAAAGTTGAGGCGATCAACACGGTGTCATGAATGTCCCGATCCGTGGCCCCCGCATTGCGTGCCGCTTCAACATCTTCTTGGTTCACTGACTTGCCACTCTGTTGAACCTTACCAGCCATAGTTAACAGGGTTTTGAGTTTAGGGCTGATGGGCGCTGAGTCATAATTGTCGAGTACAAAATCCACAACCTTTTTGTCCTCTTTATATAGATAACGTGCTGCTGCCGCGTGGCTCTCCGTGCAGAACTTGCACTCATTGCGCGATGAGACATAGGCGGCGATCAACTCGCGTTCTGCTTCAGTGAGCGGTGACTCACCGCGCAAGAGAACCTGCGCGAGTGCGTATAAATGTTGTCCACTTTCCGGGCGAAACATCACAAGGCTTCGTATGCCAGGGACGCCCTCAGGTACTGAAATGTGTGCCATTTTTATCTTAATTCAATTTCTTCTCTAACCATTAGAAGCTCCTGCGAAAATAGCGATTGGAAACTGTTTTTTCTGGTAACTTTCATTCATTGAATCAATCCTTCGATGGAAGAACCTGAAAACTTAGCGCCCGGGAAGAAATGGCATAAACGGTTAGCCGTCGGCTTTCTCCTTTTGTTTGCAACCCTTTGGTCCTTGGGGTCTTTTTTCTTTTGGGTATTAGGGGGATTGTCGGCCATTTTCGCTGTTCTATCCCTCAATTCGTCAGGCATCAAGCTTCCCTCTTTCGATCCCTTTGCACGTCAGGCAAATTCTTACAACTCGCCTGGGTCTGGGACTTCGCCACGTAAACCCTTAAACTCCGGCCGCTTCATTTTAATCTTCATGGGTGTCGTTCTGTCAATTTCTATTCTCGTAAGCATTTTTTCCAGTCCTGAATCAGTACCAGCCGAGAACTCATCTGACACAAACGATGAGCCCACCCGGGATGGTGATGTTGCCTCGCTGACTGACAAGGGCAATGCCTTTTTTAATGAATCACAATACGACTCGGCGCTTCGATACTATAAAATGGCGCTCAAGTTGGACGCGAGCGATCAGTATGCGCAATACAACATGGCCCTTGTATTCTTTATGATGAAAGACTACCGGATGTCCATGGGCCTTATAAAAAAATGTTTGCGCGAGCATCCTGATTACAACGAGGCCTGGTGGCTCCTTGGCGATGGCTATTATTCAACCAATAAATATGATTCCGCTGCCGTGAGCCTTGAGCGGGCGTACAACAACCAATTCAACGATCCAAATTTCTTACAATTGCTGGGGGATGTCTATCAGGCCCAGAGTAATCTTTCAAAGGCCACCGAATTGTATAAGAAAGTTATCGAACAGGATACCACAAAAATTGAAGTATACCAGCAGTTGATTGCCCTGGATCCCGACCAAGCGGAATTCTACCGGACGAAAGTAAAGGCGCTGTCTCCAAAATAATTAAATGACTCCTGACAAGAACAGGTATTTCATCGGCTTCGTACCGCCTTCACCAATTTACGAGCAAGCCCTTGAATTAAAGAATCATTTTAAGGATACCTACAAAAGCAAAGCGTCACTCAACTCTCCTCCTCACATCACACTCCACATGCCGTTTGAGTGGAAGATGGCAAAAGAAAAGGATCTCGTGACCGCACTTCAACAACTGTCTTTAGCACTAAAACCTGTCGAGGTCATGCTCAAAGATTTCGACTGCTTTTCTTCCCGGGTAATCTTTATCAAGGTGATCCCCTCCGTCGCACTCGCTTCTTTGCAGCAACGGATCAGGCAATTCTGTAAAAAGGAACTTGGGATCTTCAATGCAGACTATAGGGATTTGCCTTTTCATCCTCATATCACGCTTGCCTTTCGTGACTTAAAAAAAACTGCTTTGCTTGAGGCTTGGCAAGAGTTTAAGGATAAAAAATTCGATGCGCAGTTTGTGGCAGACAGGATGTGCTTGTTGAAGTATGATGGAAAATACTGGGAGGTTTATGGAGAGTTCGTGTTGGGGAGATAGCTTTTGGCCCTTGGCTGTTAGCCTTTGGCAGTTCGCGACATATGGGACGATTGGGTGTACCCAATTAGTCAGGTTTTAGCAAGACTTTTAAACAGTTGTCCTTCTTGTTGGCAAAAATATCATAGCCAGTCAC
>JAYVEZ010000448.1:0-4234 GCA_043773645.1 Cytophagales bacterium | reverse complement strand
CTGGTGGTGGAATCCATTTGGTTGAGTTTGGTGCCATCACCGATCAACGCATTCAACGAAATGCTGGTACGCACCCAACCCGGGCATATCATGGTAACGTAGATTGACTTGCTGTCTTTCCAGAGTTCAGCCCTAAGTGAGTCGAAGAATCCATGAAGCGCATGTTTGGCACCCGCATAGCCCGATCGATAAGGAGTACCAATCAGTCCCATCACACTGCTCACGGTGACAAAGTGCCCGGACTTTCTCCTGAGAAAATGGGGTAGCAAGTATTTTGAAAGGGCGATGGTACCGAAATAATCAACTTCCATGATTCGCCGGTCAGCTTGTAGTATAGTTTCTTTGGCGAGGCTTCGCTGGCTGATGCCACCATTGTTGATCAGAATATCAATATGCCCAAAAAGTTGAATCGCTGCATCGGTGGTGAGCTTGAGGGTAGCACCTTCAGACAGGTCCAGGGGCAGAATCTTGATTGTCGACTGGGCCAGGGGATGACAATTTCCTTTGACACGCTCCAATTCTTCTTTTCTGCGGGCAGATAGAATCAACTTTACTTTCTGCTTCGAAAGTTCATACGCCAATGCTTCGCCTATGCCGGAGGAGGCACCTGTAAGCCAGATGACTTTTGATGAGATATGCGCCATGGTTATATAGGAGAATGCTATTTAGGCAGTGTTGAATGTCGATGGTCTTCCGTATATATCCAGATGGTATACACTCCGAGGGCAGTACCGATGGGAAATGAGAAAAGTTTAAGGCAGCCAAGAACAAGAACAAGGGTCATGGCCCACTTTTTTTGCTGAAGTACGCCCCAGCCACCGATGATGGAGGGTATGGCGAATAGAATAATCACCACGACAGCAATCATTCGGATGAATGGCACAATCCAAACCAACACCCATTCTTTCTGGAGGTCGGCATGTTCAAAGATCAAGGGGAAGAGTATGGATATCAATGCAGATAGAAAAATCATTCCGATAATCTGGAAGGTGCCCGCGATGATGTATAGAATTCCGAGGATTCGTTTGTGAGCGTCCATGGAAGCAAGTTAATGAAAAGTAAAAGATTACACCCGCTCGTACACCACAAAATCAAAAGCGTGGGTGTGTCGCTCATCGGTGGCGTGATGGACCCTCGACACTTCTTTCCAGTCCGTTGCAGGGAATGCAGGAAAGTACGTGTCCCCCTGAATGATTGCCTGAATCTCGGTCAGGTACATCCTTCGGGTGAATGGCAATCCAAGTTGATAGATTTCGGAGCCACCAATGATGAATACTTCATCCTCCTTTGCTGACCGGGCAAGGTCGATTGCTTCCTGCATGGACTGAATAACGGTACACCCAGGAGCGGAGAAGTCTTTCTGTCGTGTAATAATGATGTTGGTTCGGTTGGGGAGGGGTCTGAATTTTTCAGGAATCGAGTCATAATTCTTCCTCCCCATGATCACTGTGTGTTTTTTGGTGGTCTGCATGAAGTATTTCATATCATCAGGCAGGTGCCAGGGAAGGTCATTGTTTTTTCCGATGACCCGGTTTTGGGAGAGGGCTGCGATGAGGGAGACAATCATGTAATGGTTAATTTTTAATGGTTAATGGAAACACTGCCATTGGAGTTATCGGCCCAGCATCAAGTATCCGCCTGGATGCTATTTCCCCTAAAGAACTCCTGTATGTTCATCCTTCTTTTTCCTTCAGGTTGAAGTTCTAGTAAAGAAATCCATCCATCCATGGTCTTGATGTAAAGATAGGTCTTGTTATCGGTTTGAAGGGAGCCGGGCGTGGAGGCCGGATGTTGGAAGTTGGGAGGTGAGGATTGAACTGAAAAGAGTTTGAATTGCTTTCCATTGAGGGTGCACCAGGCTGCCGGATAGGGACTCAGGCCGCGTATAAAATTCCGAATCTTTTCAGAAGGGTTGTCCCAGTTGATTTCGCAGGTCTCCTTATAAATCTTGGGAGCGTGTTTTATTTCGCTTAATTCAGTTTGTGGTTTGTTGGGATAATTCTCGGCTTCAATGGCCTTGACAGTTTTCAAAACAAGATGTCCTCCTTTTTTCATCAGACGCTCGTACAATGATCCAGCATTGTCATCATGGGTGATGGGTTCCTTTTCCTGGAAGATGATGCCGCCGGTGTCTATCTCGTGCTTGAGAAAAAATGTGGTGACACCAGTTTCTTTTTCACCATTCATGATGGCCCAATTGATCGGAGCAGCTCCCCGGTATTGCGGCAACAGGGAGGCATGGAGATTGAAGGTGCCCAACGCAGGCATCGACCACACGGCTTCAGGAAGCATTCTAAAGGCTACAACGATCTGCAGGTTGGCGTTATAACTTTTCAGTTCGTTCAAGAACTCGGGCGATTTAAGGTTTGCAGGTTGAAGCACGGGGATACCATATTTCAGGGCGCATTCTTTCACAGGAGATGCCGTCAGTTTCTGGCCCCGACCTTGTGGCTTATCGACCGCAGTGATGACGGCAACAACATTGAATTGTTTTTCAACAAGTATTTCAAGACTTGGCACGGCAAATTCAGGTGTGCCCATGAAGATGATCCGGAGGTCTTGCCGGGCAGCAGTCAAATCCATTTATAATGCTTACGGTTTAGATTGTGGATGAAGGGCCGAACACCAAAAATCGGTTAAAAATGAGTCATTCGGATTCATTGGAAAAATTTTGAGCGAATTTCCTTGCATACATCGTATCATGATATATATTTGATCTATGTATTCAAAAGAACTCTTAAAAGGCACAATTTCAGCCATTGTGTTGAAATTATTGTCAGAAAAGGACAGAATGTACGGATATGAAATATCCACGAAAGTGAAAGAACTTTCGAAAGGCAAGATTCACCTGAAAGACGGATCCCTTTACCCAGCACTTCAGAAAATGACCAGCGACGGCCTTCTTTCATTCAAGGAGGAGGTAGTTGGAGGGAGGGTGCGCAAATACTACTACCTGACCAAACAAGGTCTTAAGCAAAAGACCTTGCATGTAGAGGAACTCCGGGATTTTATGAAGACCATGGGATTGATTGTTTTTCCAGAACTTTCAACAAAGACCTTATGATGCTCGCAGAATCAGAAGTACACCGTATCCGGTACGAGCTGGAGCGCAGTGGTGTGACAATCTCCACATTAAAAGATGACCTGTTGGATCACCTTTGCTGCGTCATTGAAGAGAAAATGGCTGAAGGCGAATCTTTTGACCGTGGTCTTCACCTGGCCATCGGTGCGCTGGCGCCAAAGGGGCTCGCAGCCATTGAAAAAGAAACCATATTCCTCTTAAACCCAAAACTCATACTTATGAAAAAGATGACATTCCTTTCAGGATCCATTTTCGCCATCATGGCCAGTTCAGGTTTTTTTCTGAAGGCCCTGCATTGGTCACTGGGCGATCCCATGTTGACCATTGGAATCACAGGCCTCTTGCTGGTATTTGTACCCTTCGTGTTGTTTCACTATGCCAAATCAAATGAGACGATGATGACCTTTGAGCGCATGCGTTTCTTGTTTGGTGTGGGCAGTGCCACGTTGGTAGGGATTGGATTTGTGCTGAAGCTGAATCACATCGTGGGCGCCAATCTGGCGATCGTGATGGGTGGCATCTTGCTGAGCTTCGGTTTTATCCCAGCCGTTTTATACGGACTGTACAAGAACGCCGTCGAATAATAACAATTTCGATTGCCGCGCGTGCCGCTGCGACCCTTTCGAAACCGAAATTGGGCAAATCCGTTATAGATAGCTCCCATTCAAAGCATTATGAAGTTGATGACTTTCCTTTCAGGATCCCTATTTGCAATCACGGCCAGCACAGGTTTCTTTCTGAAGGTCCTTGGCTGGTCGCTGGGCGACCCCTTTATGACCATTGGTATAAGTGGCTTCTTGCTGGTCTTTGTTCCCCTTCTATTGTTGCACTATCTGAGATCAATCCAAATGATGATGACTTCCCAAAAAATGCTCTTTTTGCTTGGCGTGGGAAGCATAACGTTGGTAGGTGCCGGATTTGTACTCAAGATCAATCACATTTATGGCGCCAACCTGGCGATCGGCATCGGTGGTATCTTGTTAACCTTTGGATTTATTCCCGCACTTTTCTACGGCTTGTTTAAGAACGCAGCCGAATAATAATGGCGTGCGCTTGCAGTGCAAATTGAAAGTGTGTGGATGGAAGATAAGGTGCCCATTTTCAATTTGAGTTAAAAAATGATGGCAAACTATTTGACGCGGACCCCGAAGC
>JAYVEZ010000447.1:0-5829 GCA_043773645.1 Cytophagales bacterium | reverse complement strand
AAGGCCATCCATTATCAGAAGAAATCTAAAAGCTTCATGCTGACTATTTTTGAAGGCGGGCATGAGATGCGGAGCCATGAGGTGTTGGGTTATATTGATCAAATAAACGGCAGTCATTAACACGATGTGTTGATTCATGGTTGGCTGCAAGACCGTCCTGATAATATACTCGACAACTTTTTATAGAAAAAGCCGTAAATTCGTTCAAACAATTGAGTATATGTCGACCATAGAATTGAGGAAGCGGCTTATTGACAAGATCCAAAAGACCGACAATGAAAATCTCCTCAAAGAGGTCTATAGGCTTCTTGAAGTTGAGACTGAGAATATCGAAATATATCACCTGAATGATGACCAACGGAATGCCGTCGAGGAGGCGAGACAGCAGATCAAAAAGGGCGAATCCCTGACTGATGAGCAGGCCAACAAGGAAATTGACAAATGGCTAAGCAAATAGTCTGGTCACTTCGGGCGCAAAATGACAGAAAGGCAATTCTCGATTATTGGCGCCTTAGAAACAAATCAAATACTTACAGTAAGAAATTGAATCAACTTTTTAGTGATTCAATCCAAATCATTAGGGACTTTCCACAGATTGGCAAATCAACAGATGACCCTCACCTAAGAATAAAAACAGTAAGAGACTATTTGATATTCTATGAAGAGACTGAAACCCAGATTTTCATTCTGACCATTTGGGATACTCAACAAAACCCTGATAAATTGAAGAGGATTCTCAGATAAGAATGGACACCTGCCAGGCGTGTGGGCGGCCATTTAATTAGAGACCAGCTGGGGCATCCTTATGATTCCAAATGAAACCACCGAGCACAAATGAAATCCATGACAGGGGAAAAAACCCAAAACAAGCCTACCAGCATCCTCCGCACCCTTGCAGTCATCGCGGTGCTGGGCGGGGCAGCCGGCTCACTCGCCAGGGTACTGTATGTGGGCCAGCAAAATGATTCTTTCTTATTGATTGCACTTTTCGTTGGCTGGGTGCTCTCCCCTTTTGTAGCAATGACTGCAGGCAATGTGATTGCCAATCGTTGGTCAGCTCCTGCCCGTGTAACGCTGTACTACCTGATGATTTTCATTTCACTTGGCTCGCTGGTGGTTTACAGCGGTTTCTTGAGTCCGCCCGGGACGAAGGGTGCTTTTGTATTCCTTGTCGTTCCGCTGGTATCGTGGCTGCTGATGGGAATCGCTATGCTTGTAAACTTTGTACTCTCGCGGAGGAAACCTCATTGAACTGCGAGTCTTTTATCAATGTACACAAGCCACAAAAAAAGAAAGCCGACCCACCCCTGGGCCGGCTTCAACCTACCAAAACACCCTAAGCCCGATGGCTTAAAGCAAAAGTCTAAAAAGACTGCCCTTTAGAGATAAGAGGGTAGACCAGGTCACGGGCAACGAGACACTATTTATTATTTCTCAATCGGGCACCTATTTGGCTGAGAAGCAGGCCTTTTAGCTATCTTTCCGCGTTTTTTGGATAATCATACGAATCTGTCAATGCACAAATTGTCATATCTGTATTCAGTGATTTTGGCAAGCACGGTATTGCTGCTGATCGGTTTTTCCGAGCCTGCTGGTGGTCAGTCTTTCTATTCGCTTCAATCTGCCGTCGTCGTAGCCAAGGCCAACAGCCCGCTATTGAAAGCAGCAGGGTATAACATCAACCTCGCACAAGGCAACCTTACCACCGCGCGCTTGCACACAAACCCGGCCCTGAATAATCAGTCGTTGCAACTGGTCAATAGTAAATATTATCCCACTGGCACTGAATTTTCAAACCCGCTTAACCGCCAGGTGTGGTGGCAGCTGACCAAACCCTTTGTGCTGCCCTCCCAACGACGGGGCCGCATTGACATTGCCTCACAGAATGTGCTGCTATTCCAAAAGGGATATGGCGAAACCATCCGCAATTTTTCTTCCGACGTCGCCCATCAGTGGTTGAATGCCTGGGTCATCAAATCCCGGATGGAACTGCTGGACCAGGCTTACACCAACATCGACAGCCTTGTAAAAATTAACAAGGCACGGTTGCGAAACCAGGTGATCACGCAAACCGACCTGATTCGCACCCAACTCTTGCAAGACCAATACAAACTACAGATCATCAATGCGCAGAAAGATTTCAGGAATGAAATTCAGCGCCTGAAGTTTTACATGGGCGTGAACGACAGCATCAATGTGGATGTCAACGGCGCCGTGGAGTCGACCCCCATTCCCGATACCATGGACTCCTTGTTAAGTCAGGCCATGCGGGAGCGTTCGGATGTACAGGCTGCCAGCATCGCCGTGACGGTGGCGCAAAGCAATATCAAATATCAAAAATCCATGGCGTGGCCGCAGCCGGAATTGGGTATGATCTGGAACCCCCAGAACACCATCCCTTACCTGGGATTTTTCGGTACCATCAAAGTGCCGCTCTTCGACCGCAACCAGGGCGAAATTGAAAAATCCAAATTTCAGCAGCTTCAGGCCGAAGAGGGTGTGCGCAGTGCAGAATTGAAAATCACCACAGAAGTACAGGCTGCCTTTCAAACCTATCAGATAGAAAAAGATAACCTGAAGAAATACGAATTGATGCTGACCCAATCCGATCAGGTGCTGGAGAACGTTCGGTATGCTTACCTCAAAGGAGGCACCACCATCATTGACTTCCTGGATGCCCAGCGCAGTTGGTTTGACACACGTCAATTATACCTCAACGCCCGCCTCTCCTATTTTCAAAGTTATATCCAGTTGTTGTACGTCACCGGACTCATTAATCAATTGTAATCATGCACAAAGCGGTTCTATTACTTTTGTCGGCGACCCTGCTGCTGTCCTGTGAAAAAGGGAGCGATCAGGAGCATCACCTCAACTTTACCAAACCCAAAGTTGAAGGCAACGTGATTACTTTTGCCGACGACACCACGGCCTCCTATTTCACTTCACAACCGATCACGAGCGCCGATTTGCAGGCTGACTTCGCGGTTCCCGCGCGGGTCGTGGCCACCGTGATCACTTCGTCGGAGAACCCCGGCCAAAATCTGGTGTTGTTCGATAACCCGGACCTTACCTCCAACTACACCTTGTTGTTACAACACCTTGCGAACATCAGGCAAATCGAGGACGTGCTGATCAAGCAACGCACCATTGAATTG
This sequence comes from Cytophagales bacterium, assembly GCA_043773645.1. Classification (GTDB taxonomy): domain Bacteria; phylum Bacteroidota; class Bacteroidia; order Cytophagales; family Cyclobacteriaceae; genus ELB16-189. The sequence goes on along the minus strand of JAYVEZ010000447.1, from coordinate 2,674 downwards.
GAACGCATGCTCGACCTTCAGAAACATGGGGCAGCCACCGGTAGGGATGTGCTGGAAGCACAAACAGCCCTGGCCCTCCAAAAGACAAGTCTTGTCAATGAAAAATCTGCGATGCTGGAGCATGAAACGATGTTGAAGCTGGGTGGATTCAGCACCAGCGCCCTGAGGAAAGCGCGTGCCAACACGGTATGGGTAATTTCCGAGATCGCTGACAACCAGATCAGTAAAGTGCGGCCGGGTGAGCAATGTACGGTCACGTTCTCTTCTTTTCCGAACGAAGTCTTCACGGGCAAAATCGAAGACATTGGCGATGTGGTTGATAATGTGACCAGGTTGCTAAAGCTGCGGATAGGAATCGTCAATCCTGATAGAAGATTGAAGGCTGGAATGTTTGGCAGCACCCGCTTCGGCCTGCGCGAAGGAAAATTTCTTACAGTGCCCTTGGAGGCGCTCGTCACGGTGCAAGGCAAGAATTATGTGTTCGTAAAAAGGTCAGCCCTTGAATTTGAACGGCGATTGGTTTCCATCGGCCAGCAAGCCAACAACCGGATGATAGTCTTCGATGGCATCGTTGAGCATGAGCAGGTCGTCGTAAAGGGCACGATGCAATTGAAAGGTCTCGCTTTTGGATATTAAATTCACCTCAATATGATACAAGTCCAGATATTCTTCGACAAGGACAAATACAAGGATGATAAGCCGATGACCGACTACATCATGGAGTTTCTCGCTGAAAATGATATCCTGGGCGCCACAGCCTTTCGCGGCGAATTGGGGTTTGGTGAAAACCAGCAGATCAAAAGGCCGGGCAGGCTGTTCTCTTTCGACGAACCACCCATGCTCATTACATTCATCGACCATGATGACAAAGTAAAAAAAGTACTTACCGCGTTTCGCAAGCGGGTGAAGAGCGGCTTCATTGTTGTCAATCCTGTGGAAATCTGGAAGTAACACATGATCCGCAGTCTCCTTATATTTTCGCTTACCAACCGATGGATCGTCATCGCGTTGGCAATTATCACTTCCGCGATCGGCTACTGGTGTTTCACCCAACTCAAAATTGAAGCCTATCCCGACATTGCCGATACCAACGTCATTGTCATCGCCAAGTACAATGGACGTGCCGCGGAGGAAGTTGAACAGCAGGTAACGATACCCATCGAACGGGCACTCAACAATGTGCCACGGGTACTCGACCGCAGAAGCCGTACAATTTTTGGGCTGTCCGTGGTTCAGTTGACATTCGAGGATGGCACCAATGACTACTTCGCCAGGCAGCAAGTCATCGAGCGATTGAACAGTGCCGAATTGCCACCCGGTGTGAAACCAGAACTGGCACCCTTGACAACTGCGGTGGGGGAAATTTTGAGGTACGTGGTGGAGGCACCAGCAACTTTCAGTCCTACACAGCTTCGCGATCTGCAAGACTGGGTCATACGTCCATTCCTGCTGCAGGTTCCCGGGATCGCAGACATCACCACCTTCGGAGGACCGCTGAAACAATTTCAGATTCTCATCTCACCAGAGAAGCTAAGAAAATATAACCTGACCGTGAGCACCATCATTACCGCGGTTGAACAGAACAATCTGAATACGGGAGGAAATGTGATTGAACGGGGTGGCCAGGGCTTTGCCGTGCGGGGCCTGGGAGCCATCAAGTCCATCCAGGACATTCAGAATATTGTACTCACCTCTCAAAGTGGCGTACCCATCTTTGTGCGTGATGTGGCTTCCATTGAGATTGCACCACCCCCGCCTTCCGGAATCCTGGGATACACGTTCAAGAGTGAATCAATTGAAAGCAACAGCGGAACCGAGGGAATTATTTTGTTGCGCCGGGGCGAAAACCCCAGCGAAGTGCTGAAAAAAGTAAAAGCACAAATCGCGACCCTCGAAGAAAGCGAATTACCAGCAGGAGTAAAGATCCGGACTCTATACGATCGAAGCTTTTTGATCAATCATTCCCTGGAGACGGTAGGAAAAACCCTTTTCGAAGGCGTCTCAATCGTAGTGATCATTCTGATTTTCTTCCTGGGAAGTGTACGATCCGCGCTGGTCGTGGCACTCACCATCCCATTTGCCTTGTTGTTCGCTTTCATTCTCATGCGTCTCACCGGCATCCCCGCCAACTTATTATCATTGGGTGCGATCGATTTTGGAATCATTGTGGACGGAGCCTGCATCATGGCGGAGCACCTCATCCGCAAATACCGCAGTGCCACACCGGAGGATAAAGAGCAGGGTATCATCAAAATCACTTTGATGTCGGCACAAGAAGTAGGCCGTGAGATATTTTTCTCAGTCACCATCATCATCCTCGCCTACATGCCGATTCTGCTCATGACGCGGGTGGAGGGAAAACTATTCTCACCCATGGCCCTCACGTTAGCATTCGCTGTGGTGGGTTCGATGGTCTGTGCCCTGACACTTATACCGGTATTGATTTCTTTCGCCTATAAAAAAGGCCTTGAGAATATAGACAAGCCCATTGCCCAGCATAAAAATCCAGTGCTTGAGTTTTTGGAAAAGAAATACAAGGTGGGTGTTCAAAAGATATTGGAGATACCCAAGACCGTGGTGATGGTCAGTTTTGCGATTGTCTTAGCGCTCATCGGATTGGGTACGCAGTTGGGAACAGAATTTTTGCCGGAGCTGGACGAAGGCTCTATTTTTC